>JBFJJV010000030.1:0-24269 GCA_041635265.1 Panacagrimonas sp. | reverse complement strand
TCCAGTCCAAGTTCGGGGGCAGGACGGGTGGCAGCTTGCAAGGAACGTCCGTCGGCAGCGCTGAGGCGCGCACGATAACCATCAAATACAGGATGCTGCGCTGCTGTGCGCTGCAGTGCCTCGGGCAGGGTCAGCGGCGCGTGCCCGGCTTGATTATGAGCCGCAGCGACAGCGGTGGCATTTGAGAGTGGCACGCTCAGTGCCGCCAAGGCGATCAGACTCGGACACGGCGCGCGCAGCGCCCGCAAAAGGCTACAAAAAAACATGAGGCCTCCCGGAAAGGGAATTTAGATAAGGGCCCGTGTCGGCACGGGCTCAAGTGCCCGCACGCGGCGGACAGATCGGCTCAGGAGGCGAATTCGGGCGGCCCGCGCGAGGGCGGAGCCAGCAGTCGTGTCGATTTTAGCGGCGGCGGATCGTCCGATAGAGGCACACCAGGCCCACCGGATCGACGCAATAGCAGTGCGGAATGGACAGGGGACGGGACGGGCCAATCGCCGTTAAATTTTGTTTGAGCCGACGGCTGAACGGCAATCAGCTCGATATCGCTAGATGCCGCGGCAGACAGTTGTCCTGCGCCATCGGATCGCTGTTGCAAGTTGGAACCCGGGTCTGCGCCGTCGCCCTGATCTTCGTGAGTGTGATGGAAATGCCCATGCAGGCCCTGCGCATGCGAGTGCCCGTGGTTCGCCACAGGTCGATGCGCGTGCGCTCCGGTCAGCCAGGTAGCCAGCAAGACACAAACTAAACTGGCAGAAATCCGTGCGCTGCTTTGGCGAAGTTGATCCAACATGATGGGCAGGATAATAGCAGAGCGTCGTCAGGCTTCTCGCGCAAGGGCCGGGGCAAGCAAGCGGAAAGCAGGGTCACAGCCCGCGACCGAGCCCCAAGCCTCGGCAGGCTCTACTTTTTTTTCTTGTTCAAGAACCCTGCCGTGGATTTTTGTGCCCGGCGAAAATACAACTCGGGCGACAGTCGCTTGAGGCGGGCCAGCATGCGCGCATCGGGCTGACTGATGATCTGGAATCGGCCTTTTTGCACCGCGTCGACAATATCGCTGGCGACGTCTTCAGCGCTCACGGTTGCCTTTTCCATCAGGCGTTTAACGATTTTCATCATCTGCGGCGCACTGCTTTCGACGCCCGGCGCTGCTTGAGCACGACTACTGTTGAGCAAATCGGTCTGAAAAAATGACGGGCAGGCCACACTGACAGCGATGTCCGGATGCAACTCGAACCGCAGTGTTTCTGACAATGAAATCACGGCAGCCTTGGCCGCGTTATAGCTCGCCATGGCGGGGGGATTGGCGATGCCGGCGAAGCTCGCGATATTAACGATGTGGCCGCGCGGATTCTGACGCATGTAGGGCAGCGCGGCGCGGCAACCCCGCACACAACCCAGCACATTGATGTCCAGCACCCACTGCCACTGGCTGATCGGTGCATCCTCAACCTTTCCGGCCGTGGCGACACCGGCGTTGTTGACCAGCACGTCCAGCCCACCCCATCTTTCCTTGACTTGCGCCAGCGCCGCTTGCCAGGCTTGTTCCGAAGTCACGTTCAGCTCGATAGCGAAGGCCTCAGCACCAACGGCTTCCAACTGGCGGACCGTTTCTTCAGCTGCATCCAAGCGCATGTCGCTGACGATAATGCGGGCACCGCCGGCGGCAAAGGCTTTGGCGCAAGCTCGGCCAAGGCCGCTACCGGCCCCGCTAATCAGGACCCGGGCATTATTCAGGTCCATGCCGAAAAACCTTAGATTTCCAGTTCGCGGCCGTAAATCACATCAAAGCTGAATTTCTTTGGCTTGCTCTTGGATTCGGCGTACTCCGCCATCCGTGCCAGGCGCGCTGGAATTTTCATCAGGCGTTCCTGATTGTTCTGCCCATGGGCCGACAAGCCGGTGATCGCCCCAATCTCCCAGAAGGCGAGCAATTCTTCAACAATACCTGTGTAGTGACGCGTTCCGAACACGCCGCCGCGAGATAGCACCTCACTCATCTCGGAAAAACCGGCGATATTGTGTCCGGGCATGGCGAATCCCAGCGTCACCTTGAGCAGTGAATTCAGCGCCTCATCAGGGTCAGCCCGAAGAATCTCGCCGAATACGGCGCGATAGAACTGATAGTGGCGTGACTCGTCACCGGCCACATGCGCCAGAGTCCTTTGCAGAACGGGCTCGCGACCCGCGGCGATTCGCCCCGTGTTCGCATGCGAGATCTGCGTGGCCTTTTCCTGCAGTGAGGTATAGGCCAGCAGGCGGTAGGGATCCTGCTCCCACTGCGGCTCAAAGCCGGCCTTGATGTACAGGAATTGCATCTCCTCCAGCGCCCGCATATTGAAGATGCGCGCATCGCGGACATAATCGCGGATGGCGCAGCCGTGCCGATCTTCTTCAGCGGTCCACAGATTGTTCCAGTCCACCCAGGGCGACTCCGGGCCGAAATAGACCGCGATGAGCCGATGAAAATGCGGCAAACCTTCTTCGGTCAACAGATTCAAGGCCAGGGCAACGCGTACCACGTCCGGCAGGTCGCGGGCGGCTTCGCGCATTTTCGCGACTTCCTGCTCGCGCTCGGCTGACTCTTGGGCATCCGCCGGCACCAGATCATTCGGGTACCACAGCTTGCGCTTGGCAATATGGGCCTCGGTTTCGCGCACCACGACCGGGGCCAGTGCATTGAGCACCTCTATCTGGGCGGCGGTGCCAAATCGGGCTATTGAAAATTCAGTTCGCTTCATCGCAAATTAAAGTGCCAAATCATGAAGTGGCGAATGCTCGGGGCAACGAATCATCCGTTTACCTGCTGACGCCAAAGGGGGGCCTCTGGAGGCCTTATTTTAACCCGCAGAGCGCAGCAGGGAGAGAAATTCTTGCCGGGTGCGCTGATCTTCGCGGAAGCGGCCCAGCATCATGGAGGTAATCATGGACGAATTTTGCTTTTCGACGCCGCGCATCATGGCGCAGAGATGTTTGGCCTCGATTACCACCGCCACGCCATTGGCGCCGGTGACCTCCTGTATGGATTCACCGATCTGCTTAGTCAAATTTTCCTGAATCTGCAGGCGGCGCGAGAACATATCGACAATACGCGGTATTTTTGACAGCCCGATCACCTTGCCCGCGGGCAGGTAGGCCACATGGCACTTTCCGATGAAGGGCAGCAGGTGATGTTCACACAGGGAATACAGCTCAATATCGCGGACGATCACCATTTCATCATTGCCAGAGACAAATATGGCATCGTTGACGATCTCGGCCAGATCCTGCTCATAGCCTTGGGTCAGAAACTCCATAGCCTTTGCGGCGCGCTGAGGTGTCCGCAGCAGTCCCTCCCGCTCCGGGTTTTCGCCAATTGATTCAATGATGGTTCGGTACTGTTCTTCCACGATAATGTCACGTCCAAGGGCCTATGCTGCTGATTGTGTCATGCCCGACTGCTTCAGACCCCCCAAACCTTCCTGATAATTGATGGCCGAAAGCCCGAAAACCACGGTGCGCAACGTGCCAGTCGACCTGATCCGTCCTGGCAGCACGCAGGCGCGTCGTCATTTTGACCCCGACGCGATGGCGGAATTGGCGCGCTCGGTTGCTGAGTCGGGAATCATCCAGCCGATCGTCCTGCGAACCAGGGTATGGGGATTTGAATTACTCGCAGGCGAACGCCGGTGGCGGGCGGCCCAACTGGCTGGCTTGCATGAGATCCCCGCCCTGATCCGTGACGATCTGACCGAGGACGAAGCTTTTGTTCTTGGACTGATCGAGAATCTGCAGCGCGAATCCCTGTCACCCATCGAAACTGCGGCCGGTCTCAAGCGGCTTTCACAGAGCTTCGAGCTGACCCACGACGAAATTGGCGAGCGCATTGGCAAATCTCGCGAGTACGTCAGTAATTACCTGCGATTGCTCAATCTGGAAGATCGCGTGGCGGCGCTGGTCAATGAAGGACACATCCTGCTCGGTCACGCCAAGGTGCTTGCCGGCATGGCGGGCGGCGATCAAATCCGCTTTGCCGATGAAGTGATTCGCCACAAGCTCACCGTGCGCCAACTGGAGCGGCGCGTATCGCAGCACCGCCATCCCAAGCCGACCTTCAGCGTTGGCAAGGCCGGCGATATGGAGCGGCTTGAACGGGAACTCTCAGACCTAGTCGGTAGCCCGGTGGCCATCAGCCTGGAGAAAAGTGGTCACGGCGAACTGCGCGTTTCCTTCCATTCACTCGATGAACTCGACGGCGTGATGTCCAAGCTTGGCTATCGATCAAAGTAGCGATGCAGTTCAGTTGGGGTTCAAGTTATCCACCGCTTAGCTGGATAAGCTTGTGGATAACCCGGCCTTTCGGACTCGCGCAGCCTTGAAGGCAAAGGCTTTGCACCGATGTGACGATTTTTTTTCCACTTGATGCCAAACCATCACTCAACCAGACACAATTATTAGCAGCCAGCCATGCCCAGCCTAACCACGCCCAGCAACACGCCCCTGCCTTGGGATCAGCGCCAGAGATTGCGCTTCATCGAGGCCCATGCCATTTGGTCTGGCGCCGTCCGTGCCGCCGATCTGCGCGACAGCTTTGATATTTCCACCGCCCGCGCCGACAAGGACTTTGAACTCTACGCGCGCATGGCCCCAGGTAATTTGTTGCGCACGCCCGAGACCGGGGAGTTTCGTCCGACTGATACTTTCGAGCCTCGATTCCTGCGCGGCACTGCCAGCGAATACCTGCAGGTGTTGAGAAATCACGAACTTGGCAGTGAATTGCCGCTGGCCATGGCCGCATCTGGCAGCGGTCTGGCGGAAACGCTCGAGCCTCCCGCACGCGAATTTGACGTTCGAGTTCTGGCCCGACTGACCACGGCTATCCGCGAACGACGAATTCTTGCTGTCGAATATCAATCCATGTCTCATCCTGAACCCAGGCGGATCCAGATTGCACCGCACGTCCTCGTGTTCGCGGGCCGATGGCATGCACGCGCCTGGTCGCAAGAACATGAAAGCTATCGCGACTTTTTGTTATCGCGCATTTGCGGGCTGCCCGAACTGCTGGAAACCTGCACTCGCGATCCCGCTCAGGACTGGGATTGGAACAACCATGTTGCGGTACGCATTGCGCCACACCCCGAGCTGAGTCCGGCACAGAAAAAAGTCGTCGAGCAGGACCACGGAATGCTGCATGGCATGAGCGAAACACGCGTGCGCGTTGCGCTGGCACCTTACTTCCTACGTTTACTTGGCATTGGTCGCGCGGATGCCAAACGCCCGCCTCAGGAACAGCAAATCGTTCTACTCAATGCCGCTGATCTGGAATCGCTAAACCGTCTGTCGTGATCACGGTTTGACTGCGGCGTCAACGCTAGCGATTCAGCTAGGCGAGGAATAAGCTTGCGCCTCGCTCTGGTCAATCACACCGATGAAGCAAGCCGCGCAACTAGACCTTCTGTTTGATGCTTATACGGTAGAAGAACGCGTAAGCAAGCGTGCGCGCAGCATTCGACTCGAGGTGCATTCACCAAGTGAAGTGCGCCTGATCATTCCGCACCGAGCGCCCAAACATGAAGCCCGCGCATTTTTACTGAGTCGTGAAAACTGGATTCGAGCAAAAATTGCAGAGATGAAACTCAAGCTGGACGAACAGCCCAGACGACCGTCTCCGCAGCTACGCTGGGATGGTAGTGACAAGATGCTGCTGCGCGGCGCAGAACATCAACTGAATCTGATCGTGACGCGATTGCGCAAACCAGCGATTCGCTATGGCGAGAAAAAGATAGAGGTGTTTGTTCCCACGGCCTCTCTGGGACAGACTGTTCGCCTCAACAAATTGCTGCGCGATGCGCTCAAGCAGGAAGCACATGCAGATGCGATTGCGCTACTGGATGCGGAATCAAAACGCCTGCGTGTCCGCTACCAAGGACCGCGCATAGCAGATCAGAAAACACTGTGGGGCAGCTGTACCGCCGAAGGTCGCATCAGCCTTTCATGGCGCCTGATCATGGCCCCGCCCGAGGTGATGCGTTACGTAATCATTCACGAGCTGTGCCACATCCGTCATCACGATCATAGCGAACGCTTCTGGGCACTGGTGGCGCGGCAAATGCCGGATTTTGAAGTTCATCGACGCTGGCTCAGCGAACACGGCCAGCGCCTGCACTGGTGGCTTTCCACATAAGCTTCGCGCGCGCTCGGGCTCGAGCTCGAAGTCAATATCGTGCAAATATTCCTCATCGAATTCAGCCCCACGTCGGCATATGTCCCAAGTCTTTTAGATGGATCAATCTATAAGACAGGCTGATCGCGGACTTTGTCCTGCCTGATCTAGCTGCGGGACCAGAATTTGCAGCGCATCGGCCGCGCGATTTTCCGTCGCCGAGAGAACTACTGACGACGCCTTGCTTCACCCAGAGGTTTTTGAGCTAGGCGGTCCTTCGCAATGCGCCCTGCTTTTTGAGATGAACTAGCAACAAGGACACCGCCGCAGGTGTCACACCAGAAATTCTGGCCGCCTGCCCCACCGTCTGTGGTCGATGCGAGATCAGCTTGGCTCGCACCTCGTTGGAAAGTCCACGAATCGATTCGAAATCAAAATGCTCTGGCAATTGAGCCTGCTCATAACGCTGATTGCGCTCAATATCGGCTTGGGCGCGAGCAAGATAGCCACTGTACTTGGTCGCAATTTCAACCTGCTCCGCCACCACATCATCGGTGGCGGCGGACGCCAGCCCTAGGTCGCGCAAGACAGCGGTAGAACCCTCGGGCCTGCGCAGTAATTCGAGCGCACTGAAGGCTGTCGAGGCAGGTGGCTGACCAAAAATTTTCACGAAGTTCGGCTGCTGGAGTTCTGCTGGCTTGACTCTCAACGCATCCAGCCGATCGCGCTCTGCCGAAATCGCTGCGTGCTTTTTTTCAAAAGCAGCCCAGCGGGCATCATCGACCAGACCAAGCTTGCGGGCGACCGGTGTCAGCCGCGCATCGGCATTGTCTTCGCGCAACATCAGGCGATGCTCCGCACGTGACGTGAACATTCGATAGGGCTCGGTGGTGCCGCGCGTGATCAGGTCATCCACCAGGACGCCAATATAAGCTTCATGCCGTTGCGGAACCCAGGCATCGCGAGCGCGCGCAAGCTGCGCTGCGTTAATACCGGCAAGCAGCCCTTGGGCTGCAGCTTCTTCGTATCCGGTCGTACCGTTGATCTGCCCGGCAAAGAACAGCCCCGAAACTGATCGTGTTTCCAGCGAGGATTTCAGATCCCGCGGATCGAAGTAGTCGTATTCAATCGCGTAGCCCGGCCGCGTAATACGCGCTTGTTCAAGCCCTCGTATGGAGCGGACAAATTGTTCTTGAATATCAAATGGAAGCGATGTGGAGATGCCGTTTGGGTAGATCTCCTGCGTGTTGAGTCCTTCGGGCTCCAAGAAAATCTGATGCGAGCTACGCTCGGAAAAACGGCTGACCTTGTCTTCTACACTGGGACAATAACGTGGGCCGCTGCCTTCTATCTTCCCCGAATACATCGGCGAACGATCAAAGCCACTGCGAATGATGTCGTGGGTTTGCTCATTGGTCTGGGTGATATGACAGCTGATTTGTCGCGGATGGTCTAGCGCTGAGCCCATGAAGGAAAAAACCGGCACTGGCACATCGCCCGGCTGCTCCTTAAGAACAGACCAGTCGATGCTGCGACCGTCGAGTCGGGGTGGCGTCCCGGTTTTCAGACGTCCGGTGCGCGGCATGCGTTCGCGTAAGCGCTGCGCCAGTGCAATCGACGGTGGATCGCCGGCACGGCCACCGGAATGCTGCTCCAGCCCGACGTGGATGCGCCCGCCAAGAAATGTGCCCGTGGTGAGGACCACGGCATTGGCGCGGATCTGCAGGCCCAGCTGCGTTAGCACCCCGACCACGCAACCGTCTTCGATCAGCAAGTCCTCGACTTGTTGTTGAAACAGGGTCAGATGCGCATGATTTTCCAACTCGGCACGGACAAAAGCCTTGTATAGGGCGCGGTCTGCCTGTGCGCGGGTCGCGCGCACCGCGGGGCCTTTTGAGGCGTTCAGGATGCGGAACTGAATACCCGCATGGTCTGCTGCACGCGCCATCAGGCCGCCCATGGCGTCAATTTCGCGCACCAGATGCCCTTTGCCAATTCCACCCACCGCCGGGTTGCAGGACATCTGCCCCAATGTCTCGATTGATTGGGTAATCAGCAAGGTATCACGGCCCATCCGCGCCGCGGCCAGCGCAGCTTCGGTGCCGGCGTGACCGCCGCCAATAACAATGACTTCAAATTTGCGCACGTACTTGGCCTGCCCTAGCAAGGAGATTGGCGGGTTGATGAATCACTCGAGCCCGAGTTCAGTGTGTCGAAAGGGACACAGATGACAATTCGGGGCATAGTTTAGGAGGTATTCAGCGCTTCGGCGCCCCATTTGCGCAAAAAATGACCCGATGCCCACCATGTCCAAGCTGCTGCTCTCCATCCTCGTTGCATTGCCTATGGCCGCCTGCTGCACTCAAGCTCTGGAAACGCCTGCGCAACAAACCCCACTTGAGCTTGCGAGCCCTGCCCCGCAGCAAGCAGTAGTGCTCCCCATGAGAACGCAAGTTACTGATCTGAAAACGTTCGAGGCCTTTATTGCCACCCGCCCGACGCCGGAAGCGCTGCGTGCCCGCTATCCGGGGCTGGCGGTCATCACCCCGGACATGATGGCCACGCGCGAATTGCGCGGTGACCACAGTCGCTACTTTGTTGAACTCGATGCCGAGGGCCGCGTCATCGGCGGCAAATTCCAATAATCCGCGGGAACGGAATGTAGGCACAAAATTTCCAGCCAGTGAGAAATAGCATGCTGCGATTCCATACGCTCGACGTTTTTACCCAGACCCCATATGCCGGCAACCCGCTGGCCGTCGTGCTTGGCGGCGATGCGCTCAGCACACAACAGATGCAGGCCATCGCCCGCGAGTTCAATTTCACCGAATCCGTTTTCGTGCTGCCCTCAGAGCATCCCGAGGCGATGCTGCGCTTGCGCATTTTTACCCCGCTGGAGGAACTTCAGTTTGCTGGCCACCCGAGCATCGGTGCTGCCTGCCTGCTGGCTGAAAAAGGCCTGGTGCCCCCGGGAGACGATGTCTGCTTCGCGTTTGAAGAGGCCGTGGGCATTGTTCAAGTGCGAATCGCGCAGAGCGCGGGGGCGCCGGTGCGGGCTCAGATCTGGGCGGCTCAAAAGCCGGAACTGGGCAGCACAGCGCCAGACAGCAATGCGCTGGCAGCGGCTCTGGGCCTGGAAGCGGAAGCGATCGGCCTGGGGCAAGAAGGGCCAATGGTTGCCAGCTGCGGCCTGCCGATGCTGTTGGTGCCGCTGAGCGCCCCAGAACAGTTGGCTGGCATCAGCGTCGATTACCGGGCGCTGGCGCCGCTGGCGAAATCCTGCGCTGCGCATAGCGTCTATGTCTACGCCCGCGGCTACGAAGGTGAATTGCGCACCCGGCTTTTTTCGCCCGGCATTGGTGAAGACCCGGCAACCGGCTCAGCGGCGATGGCTCTTGCAGCCCGTCTGGCCATGTTGCCCGAACAGGCAGACGGCGATTTGCGCTGGGAAATCCGGCAGGGCGTAGAGATGCGGCGACCCAGCGAAATCCATGTCACAGTCGAGAAGAAATCAGGACAGATTGAAGCCGTCACGCTCGCAGGTTATGCCCTGCAGATCATGGAAGGTCATTTGCACTACCCCTGAGCCCCCGTGGACCCTGCCACCGAGGCAGCCAACAGACCGATGGCCAGAAAGTAAGTGCTGAGGATCAAGAGTTGAGCACGCGGATAGCTGCGGTGAAACTGGCGCACCGAGAGCGCGGCGTCCGATAGCAGAAAGATCAGTGCGCCAGCCACGGCCAGAACGGCAGAATGATCCCCGCCACGGATGTCATAACGCCCAGCAGCGATCAGGCTCATGCCAGCCAGCGCCAGCACGTAGATCAGCACCGGGATCTTGAGCTTTCCTGTGCGCGGGAGCAGCCAGATCAGAAACAGCCCTCCGGCGCTGACCGCCATCCAGCTCCACCAGGGCGGAGTGGCCATACCCTGGACGGCGAAAGCCACCACGAACAGGGCGTGCGCCAGCAGAAAACTGCCTAGGCCGAGCAAGAAGGCCCGATCGCCGGAATACATCAGGGCGATATCACCGCAAAGGGAAAGCGCCAGCGCTAGGCAAATCCAGCGCTGATAGTCAGCCTGCGCCTCTGGCGCCAGCACTGCCGCAGCAATGATCAGCGCCGTCGTCAGCGGCTTGAGCAGATAAAAAGCCGGGTGACGGCCTTGGCTGCGTTCTTCGCAATAGATCGCAGCCAGAGCCGTCAGCGCCGCAGCAAGGAGAAACAGAGTCATCAGCCGGCCCATCGGAATTGGGGACTCCGATCCTAGCGCGCATCAAACGAGAGCGTCGTCGACCCAGGGTTGGATGTGCGCTGCGCAATTGCTCGGTCTTCCTTCCGCGCAAGCAAGCAGGTGAAGCTGTGGCCTAGCATGGCCTGGCTCCGATAACAGGACCGGCTCCGATGGACAAGATCCGAAATGCCTGACGATTTTTGGAGAGTTTCATCGCATCGTCGGGCAGGCAGGCCGCACGGCCCGGTATCATGTGCAGACAATTAATCTGGCTCAAAACATTTGATGGACGCACTGCTTCAACCCGAACTATGGGCAGCCCTGTTGACGCTGACCGCACTGGAAATCGTGCTGGGCATCGACAACATCATTTTTATCTCGATCATCGTCAGCAAACTGCCGCCCGAGCAGCAGGCCAGCGGGCGCACTCTGGGCCTGGCGGGCGCACTGATCACGCGCGTCGGCCTGCTGTTCTCTCTGGTATGGATGGCCAACCTGATCGAACCGCTGTTCTCGTTGGACGACTTTGCGGTTTCCGGTCGCGATCTGGTGCTGTTCTTTGGCGGTTTATTCCTGCTGTGGAAAGCCACCATGGAGATTCACGAAACCCTGGAGGGTGCGGGTCCGACCGATCCGACCATACCGGATCAGAAACCGCGCAAACGTCCCACGTACTGGAGCGCCATCGTTCAGATCATGATTCTGGACATCGTATTCTCGCTGGACTCCGTGATCACCGCCGTCGGCATGACCGATAATTTTCCGGTCATGGTCGCCGCCATCACTATCGCGATCATCACCATGATGTTCTTCGCCGGGCCACTCTCCCGTTTTGTGGATCGCCATCCGACAGTCAAGATGCTGGCCTTGGCTTTTCTGATTCTGGTCGGCGCCGTCCTCGTGATCGAATCACTCCATCACCATGTGCCCAAGAGCTATGTATATATCGCCATGGCCTTCTCGGTGGGCGTGGAGTTCCTTAATTTGCGCTTACGCGCAAACACGGAGCGAGCCGAAGCTGCGACACATTCTCAGAGCAAACCTGGAGAGCAATAGACCGATGGGACAGACCCGAAAAATTATCAGCACCGACAAAGCTCCGGCCGCGATCGGGACTTACTCTCAGGCGATTCGTTGCGGCGACACCGTATACCTGTCCGGTCAGATTCCGCTGGATCCCGAAACCATGGAGCTTCGCGATGGCAGCATGGAAGAGCAGATCAATCAGGTATTCAAGAATCTTTCGGCCGTCGCCCGAGCGGCGGATGGCAACCTGAACAAGATTGCCAAGCTCAATATTTATCTGACTGATCTGTCCGACTTTGCGACAGTGAACCGAATCATGTCGGAATATTTTGAACAGCCCTACCCGGCCCGTGCTGCCGTGGAAGTGTCTGCGCTGCCACGCGGTGCACGCATTGAGGCGGATGCGGTGATGGTGCTGGATTAGTCTGCAGGAGAGTGACATCAAATGATTTATTGTCACGCAAGCCATTTTTAGGGCTGCGCAAGTTTGCTTGCCGCGCACTTATTAATTGACGGGCCAAGTTTCCGCCCGGGAGAACTTGGCCCGTCAATCGTCACGCAACAGTTGAATCCGGCTCCATGGCTGCGGAGAGACCGGTGAATCGCCCCGGGAAAGGTGGAGCCAAACCGCCCTTGGACTTGGGCACCGCACTGACTTTTCTCAAAGGGGCCGGTCCGCAGGCAGCTTCAGCCCTGCGCAATCTCGATCTGGCCACCGTCGGCGACCTCCTATTCCATCTGCCGATTCGTTACGAAGATCGTCGCGCTCCGACGCCGCTAGGCGATGTCCGTGAAGGAATGGAAGTCCTAGTGCGCGGAACAATCGAAATCAGCGAGGTGCGTTTTTCACCACGCCGCACATTGCTGGTCGCCATCGATGATCAGGGCACTGGCCTGTTGCTGCGCTTTTTCCATTTCAATTCGGCGCAGCAGAACAATTTGACTCAGGGACGCTTGATTCAGGCCTATGGCACGGTGCGCGCGGGCCGCAATGGACTGGAGATGGTTCACCCTGAATATACGGTCTCTGACACAGCATCAGAGCTCGAGACTGAAGATCGCCTGACACCGATTTATCCGCTGACCGCAGGCATGACGCAGGCGCGTTTGCGGCGACTGATCGCGCAGGCGCTGGATGTCGCGCAGAAAGATACGGTCCTGCGCACAGCACTTCCAGGATTGGGATCGCCCGACACCCTGACTGCGCTGGAGGCGATTCACCGCCCCGGCAGTGCTGCCGATACCCGCGCGCTGCGCGAGTTCACTCATCCCGCACAGGAACGCCTGATCCGCGAAGAGTTGCTGGCACACCAGCTTTGCATGCGACTGCTACGCAAGCAGATGCGAACCCGGCCAGCGCCCAAGCTGGATCAGCTCGCAGCTGCGGCGGCAGAGCTGCAGTCGCAACTCCCGTTTAAATTCACCGGCGCCCAGAAACGCGTCATCGGCGAGATCGCCACTGATATTCGCGGGCCCAAACCCATGTTGCGACTGATGCAAGGCGATGTTGGCTCAGGCAAGACGGTTGTCGCCGCCAGCGCCATGCTGGCCGCAGCGCGGGCGGGCATGCAAGCGGCGCTGATGGCACCTACAGAATTGCTGGCAGAGCAGCATTTTCAGAATTTTTCCCGATGGTTTGAACCGCTCGGACTCGAGGTCGTCCTGCTCACCGGCAAGCTGAGAAAGAAACAGCGGACGGAACGATTCGAGCGGGTCGCCAGCGGCTCTGTAAAAATTATTATCGGCACGCATGCCATTTTCCAGGACGATGTGCAGTTCAAAAACCTCGCTCTGGCAGTAATCGACGAGCAGCATCGTTTCGGAGTTCAACAACGACTGCAGCTTCGAGATAAGGGCCCGGACAATTCCTCTCCGCACCAGCTGGTAATGTCGGCAACGCCTATCCCGCGCACGTTGGCACAGACGCTGTACGCGGACCTGGATGTCTCGGTCATCGACGAATTACCCCCCGGACGCACACCGATCGTGACCGTCGCCATCAACCAGAACCAGCGCGGCGAGATCCTGCACCGTCTGGGCAAGGCCTGCGCAGAAGGTCGGCAGGCCTACTGGGTTTGCACCCTGATAGAAGAAAGCGATGAGATCGAAGCACAGGCTGCTGCGGTAACAGCGGAAAAACTGGGCGAAGCCTTGCCCGAACTACGCGTCGGACTGGTGCACGGCCGCCTGAAGTCTCAACAGAAAGAGCTGGAAATGCGCGACTTTGCCCAGGGCGCGACTCAACTGCTGGTGGCGACGACAGTCATCGAAGTCGGCGTTGACGTCCCCAATGCGAGCATCATGGTGATCGATAATGCGGAACGGCTTGGCCTGTCGCAGCTACACCAGCTACGCGGTCGCGTGGGTCGCGGGGCCAATGCCAGTCAGTGCGTGCTGCTTTATCAAACACCGCTGTCGCAATCAGCGCGGGCCCGCCTGGATGTAATGCGCAAGACCACGGACGGTTTCCGTATCGCGCAGGCTGATCTTGAATTACGCGGGCCAGGTGAGATTCTTGGGCGTCGCCAGACCGGGCTGATCGGCCTGAAGGTGGCAGACCCGGTGCGCGACGCAAAAATGATCCCCGCCCTGCAGAAGCTGGCAGACGACTGGTTGCAGAGCAATCCGGAAGATGCGAAGCGCATCATCCATCGCTGGGTCGGCGACGTAGAACGCTATGCGCGGGTCTGAAGCCGGACCCGCCACGGCTACACTGAGCTGACTCTTAGCAAGCTGAAGAAACTGTGCTGAAAAAAATTCCTCACTACTGGCAGCTGATGCGCTTTCATCGCCCTATTGGCATCTGGTTATTGCTGTGGCCGACCCTGTGGGCGCTATGGCTTGCGGCTGATGGCAGACCGTCTACACACATCCTCTTGGTGTTCGTGTTGGGCACCGCTCTGATGCGCGCAGCGGGCTGCGTGATCAATGATTTTGCTGATCGCAACTTTGACCCCCGGGTTGAACGCACCAAGGATAGGCCACTGGCGGCGGGGCTGGTGACGACGACTGAAGCGCTGCGCCTGTTTGTGATCCTTGGACTGATCGCGTTTGCACTCAGCGCAAGTCTGCAAAACGCGCTGGTGCTCTGGCTCTGCCTGCCCGCCGTCGGCCTCGCCTCGATTTATCCCTTCACCAAGCGATGGATCTCCATGCCGCAGGCGGTCCTCGGACTGGCGTTTTCCTGGGGCATTCCGATGGCTTTCGCCGCCGTACTGCAGGAGGTGCCCTGGAGTATCGTCGTCCCGCTGATGGCTGCCAATGTTTGCTGGGTAATCGCCTACGACACGTTTTACGCCATGGCTGATCGCGAAGATGATCGCAGAATCGGCGTGAACTCCTCGGCCATTCTGTTTGGGCATTACGATCGTCTGATCACAGCACTATTGCAACTCATGAGTTTGCTGTTGCTGGCCTGGGTGGGTCGCGATCTGAGCTTTTATTATTTTGGTGGCCTGACTGTGGCCGCCCTGCTGGCGATGCATCAGCAATACATGGTCAGGACCCGCGACCCGCAACGCTGTTTTGCCGCTTTCCTCGCCAATAATCGATTCGGTGCGGTCATATTTCTTGGCCTGCTTCTGGATAGCCATTTCGCATGAGCGCGTTTTCGCATCTGCATCAGCTGCTTTCCGGCGTCGGCTTTCTGCTGATCGGCTGCAGCACGCACCTGGGCAAGCCGCAGACTGCCGAAGCCAAGACGATGACGACGGACTTCGACGTGCTGCGAGAGGTACGCTTCTCGCCCGATGCCTGGGCGCAGGATTTACATGCCGACGTCTATATCCCCAAAGGCCAAGGGCCTTGGCCCGGCGTCCTGCTGATCCATGGCGGCGGCTGGGAAGGTGGCGATCGCGATCAGGTCGAATACATTGCCAAACGCCTCGCCAGACGCGGCTTTGTCGCCTTCAACAGTAGCTATCGGCTGGCGCCCGCGTTCCGCTTTCCAGATCAGCTCAAAGACATTCAGCTGGCCTTGCTCTGGATGCAGGATCACGCCGCCGATTACCGCATGCGGCCCGAGCGCTTTGGCGCCTGGGGCTACTCCGCTGGCGCCCATCTGGCGTCGCTGGCCGGAACGCTATCACCGGGCGACGCGCTGGCTGTTGCGCCGCGGCCGAGCGCTGTCGTCGCCGGTGGCCTACCCAGCGATCTGAGCAAATTCAAGAGTGGGCGCTTGGTCGCGCAGTTGCTCGACACCACTTGGCAGAGCAGTCCTGAGGCGTATCACCGCGCTTCGCCGGCAAGCTATATCAGCGCTGATGACCCCCCACATTTTATCTATCACGGCGGCTCAGACCAGCTGGTCCCGCTTGATCATGCGCAGGACATGCACAAGGCGCTGGTCGAGGCGGAGGTGCACAGCGAGTTGTTCATCTTGCGCGGACGCGGTCACATCACAGCCTTTTTGACGGATGGCCCCGCGTTCAAGGCCGGCGCCGCATTTTTGGACTTGAATCTGCGTTAGCCCGCTTTATCGGCCTCGCGAAGCGCGTTCAGAACGTCCTGCATATCCTGCGGCATTTCCTTCTCGAAACTCAGTGGCGCGCCGGTCAGCGGGTGATTAAAGGCCAGCGCTCTGGCATGCAAGGCCTGGCGCTGGAAAGCTCGCAGCACTTCGCGCGTAGCTTGCGGAAGGCCGGCGCCGCGCGCGCCACCGCCGCCATAAAGAACATCGCCGACCAGGGACATACGCAGATGAGAGAAATGGACGCGAATCTGATGTGTTCGCCCGGTCTCCAGTTGCACCCGCAGATGGGTGTGATGCTTGAAACGCTCCTGAATCCGGTAATGACTGACCGAATCGCGCCCACCCTCAACCACCGCCATCTTGAGTCGGTCTCTCTGACTGCGACCGATGGGCAAATCGATCGTGCCGCCGCTGACGGGTGTGCCGTTGATCAGGGCATCGTACTCACGCTGAATCTCGCGCCGCGCCAGCATGGCCACCACCGGAGCGTGTGCCTCGGCACTCAATGCCACCAGCAACAGGCCCGAGGTGTGCTTGTCCAGCCGATGGACAATCCCCGCTCTGTGGACTTTTGCGGTCTGCGGGAAGCGATGGAGCAGGGCATTCTGCAAGGTGCGATCGGACTGGCCGGCGCCCGGATGCACGGTCAGACCCGCTGGCTTGTTGACGACGGCGATGGATGCGTCCTCGTACAGCACCTCAAAGTCGATCTCCTGGGGCTCGATGCGGAAGTCCGGCTCGATTTCAGGATCGAGCTCGAGTAAATCACCGACGACAACCGGCATTCGAACCCGGGAAGCGGCCGCACCATTGATTTTGAGCCGCCCTTCGCTAATCCAGCCCTGCAATCTGGCCCGAGACCAGTCATGAAACAGGCGCGCCGCAGCCACATCCAGACGCGCACCGCCTAGATCCTCGGGAACTCGGGCCTGTTCAATTAGGTCTTCCTTGCCTGAAGCCATCAGTTCAATCCTGGCTGAACTCGCATCGGCCGGTTCATTCGCTGTCATCGGATATACTCGTGCACTTTTTTTCGCCCGTAAATTAAGTCTTTCGCATGAAAAACTGCTTGGTCCCCATCATCGCACTCTCCCTATTCGCCGTCGGCTGCAGCTCAAAAGGCAGCAAACTCGAGGAGTTAGAGCGCCTAGAGCAACGTGAAACCATTGGCGTCGCCGGTACGGACCCGATGAGCGAGAAGCGCCGGCAGCGCATGCTGGCGCAGCTTGATGCGCAGCAATTCTACCAACGCGCGCGCGACATGCTGGATCGCTCAGACTTCGCCACCTCCGTGGAGGCCTACGACGAGCTGATTAAACGCTATCCGTTCTCGGATTACGCCACTCAGGGTGAACTGGAACGAATCTATGCGCTCTATCGGAACTTCCAGCCCGAGCGCGCACTGTCAGCTGCAGATCGTTTCTTGCGCGAACACCCGCGTCACGGCGCCATCGACTATGTCTACTATCTGAAGGGTCTGGTCAATTTTGATCGAGACGCCTCGGCTCTCAATCTGCTGCCTATCGACGAGACCAAGTCCGACATCAGCAGTCAGCGCCGTTCGTTTGACGACTTTGCCATTCTGGTCCAGCGATTTCCGGGCAGCCGCTACGCCGGTGACGCCTACGCGCGCATGCTTTATGTCCGCAATCGTTCAGCAGCGCATGAGCTGCACGTGGTGGATTACTACATCCGTCGCGGCGCCTATATCGCTGCAGCAAAGCGTGCTGAGCAAATCATCGCGCAATATCCCGGCACGCTTGCCGGTTACAAGGCCTTGGATATGCTTTCCCGGTGCTATGAAAAAGCGGGACTGAAACAGCAGGCTGCGGATAGCCGCCGCTTGCTCGCAGCGCAGGATCAGGAACTGGTACGCCGAGCGCGCAAAACGCCGATCTCCAAATTGGGGGACGCCAAGTTCGCCGCCGAATTCAAGAAAAACGCGGAGGCTGCCGGGAATCCATCATCAGAAAATGTCGAGAAAAAGGGCATTTTTGGCACCATCGCCAGCTGGTTTTCTGCAGCAGATACGACGGAAAAGGGTATCGAATTCGTCATACCATCTGCCGCGACCCAGGCCGAAATAGCTGAAGATGCGACAGCAGGCGAAACCGGAAACACTTCGGTCGCTGCGGCGGACGATCGCGCGGCGAAATCGGGCACAATCGAGGTTTTCTTCGAACCCTATGAGGACGGCGAGGCGGAAGCCGCCCAAGCCGAAGAAGTCGGTCAAGAATAATTATCGAAGCCATGAGTGTGAGGCTTACGGCCAATCAGGCGCGCGTCATCGCCAGCCTGGTTGAAAAATCCATTACAACGCCGCAGTACTATCCGCTGAGCAGCAATGCCCTGATGGCGGCCTGCAACCAGAAGTCAGCGCGTTCGCCGGTGATGTCACTGAGCGAGGCAGAAGTCGGCTCAGCTCTGATCGCGATGGAAAACATGCGCTTGACCAAGCGCGACGATCACGGCAGCCGCGTACAGAAGTGGCGGCACAAGTTTCAGCATGAGTTGCTGCTCAAGCCAGACGTCATGGCCGTACTGGTCACTCTGACGCTGCGCGGACCACAGTCGCTCGCCGAAATCAGAGCAAACGCCGCCACCCTCAACGGACCGGCAGACAATGACGGCGTCCGCGTCGCTCTGGATGATCTTGCGGATCGTGCCACACCACTGGCTGGCGCCATTCCGCGGCGCCCGGGGCAATCTGCCCAACGTTTCAGCCAGCTGATTTGCCCTGAAACTGCGGTGACTACGGTTGAAGCAGACGATGGCGAGAGCCTACCGACAGCGACTGACAAATCTTCATCTTCCTCGGCGCTGGCGCAAAGAGTTGCGGCGCTGGAAGCTCGCGTGCAGGAACTTGAGCAACGCCTGGCACCGCTTTTGGATTAAGACCTCATGGACCGAAACAAGATCAACAACACCGACCGCCTGATCGTGGCCCTCGATCTGCCCAACGCCAACGATGCGCGACAGCTGGTCCTGACCCTCTCCAACAGCGTGAATTTCTACAAGATCGGGATGGAGCTGTGCATGGCGCCCGGCTTCTTTGATCTGCTGGAGTGGCTGAAGAAGTCAGAAAAGAAAGTCTTCGTTGATCTGAAGTTCTTCGATATTCCCGAGACGGTGGCGCGCGCGGTGGGAAATCTGGCCAGTCGCGGCGCCGATTTCTGCACCGTGCATGGCAATCAGTCGATCATGGAAGCGGCCGCTGAAGCCAAGTCCGGTGATCTGCAAGTGCTGGCGGTGACTGCGCTGACCAGCCTGGACCGCGGTGACCTAGATGATCTGGGCTTTCAGTGTGATATCGCGGATCTGGTGCTCTCCCGTGCGCGCCGCGCACTGGCTGCTGGCTGCGACGGCGTGGTCTCCTCTGGCCTGGAAGTCGAACGCCTGCGCGCCGAGGCCCCCAAGGAATTGATTTGCGTAACACCCGGCATTCGCCCGGTCGAGAATCGCGTCGTGGCCGACCAGAAGCGTGTGATGTCGCCGGCCGAGGCCATCAAGTCCGGCGCAGATTATCTAGTGATGGGACGTCCGATCCGCGACGCAGAAGAGCCGCAAGTTGTCGCAGATAGTGTGCAGAAGGAGATCGCTGCCGCGGCTGAGGCACGCGCCAAGGGCTGATCATCACATGTAGCTCGCCGCGAAGTCGCTATCATGCGCTGCAAGATGCCGGATTTCCGCGAGAGAAAGAAAGGTTTGCCAAGGTCTGCACCCTGTCGGGACGCCAAGGCCAGCCGCTGTGTGATCCTGCTCCTGCTGATCACGATGAGCCTGTCCGGTTGCGGGAATTGGCCTGACAGAACAGAGCCGGGGCCGCAGATCAGTCCGAGCCAGGCACGCGAGCGTGTCGTCGCCCTGCTGCCGCGACGCCTGAGTGACCGGGAGGGGTGGGCGCAGGATATTTACGCTGGCTTTGCCGCCATGCAGATTCCGCCTTCGGACGAGAACCTCTGTGCGGTGATCGCAGTGACCGAGCAGGAATCCGGGTTCAAAGTTGATCCGCACGTCCCCGGCCTGTCCAAAATAGCCTGGAAAGAGATCGAACAAAGAGCGAAGCGCTTTCACATTCCGATGAAATTTGTGCGCGCTGCGCTACGCGTCAGATCACCGGGAAAGCCCTCTTTCGTTGATCGCATTGACAAGGCCAGGACTGAAACCGAATTGAGCCAGATCTATGAAGACCTGATTGCATTTGTTCCGATGGGCAAGACACTGCTGGCCAACCGAAATCCGGTACGCACCGGCGGCCCCATGCAAGTCAGCATCAAGTTCGCAGAGCAGCACGCCGAGAGCAAGAGCTACCCTTACCCGCTTGCAAGCACCTTGCGGGCCGAAGTGTTGAGCCGTCGCGGTGGCATGTATTTCGGTATCGCACATCTGCTGGACTATCCCGCCAGCTACGAGCGGCACCTCTATCGCTACGCGGATTTCAATGCTGGTCAGTACGCCAGTCGCAACGCGGCATTCCAGAGCGCCCTGAGTCTGGCCTCCGGAATCCCGCTGGCCCTCGACGGCGATCTGATCTGGCTGAACCGAGCCGCTGATCCAGCCAAGCCAGGAGCAACCGAGCTGGCGGCCAGAGTAATCGCAGAGCGCATCGGCATGAGCCATAGGGCGATCCGACGGGATCTTGAAAAAGGCGCCTCACACAAATTCGAGAAAACCGATTTATACGAGCGCGTTTTCGCCCTGGCTGACAAACTGGAAGCCACAACCCTGCCGCGCGCAAAGATGCCAAATATCAAGCTCAAGAGTCCCAAAATCACCCGCAATCTGACCACCCAATGGTTCGCCGAGCGGGTGGATGCGAGACATCAGAGCTGCATGAAACGGGCAAAGGACTAGCTTGGACCTGGCGCATAGTGGATGAACCGCCTGTACGGCAGCGCGCGCCTGTCAATGTAACGTTTACACCGCTTTGAGTAGAAATCCGCGTCTGCTTTCCAATATTGGCGCCGACCAACCTTCAGGAGAACATCGTGAAACATGTCATCACCGTATCGCTGGGGTCATCCGACAAAGATTACGAATTCGAAACCACATTTCTTGGTCAGAAATTCAAGGTCAGCCGACAGGGCGCGAACAATGACGACACCCAGGCCTGGGAATTGCTGCGGCGCGCACAGGCGGATGCCGATGCCGTAGGCCTGGGAATGATTCGCGACCACTATGATGTGGGCACACGCCGTTTTCAGCATGCGGACACGGACAAGCTGCTCAGCGTTGTGACGCGCGTTCCGGCAACGACCGGTGCGCACCTGCGCCGAATGCTGCAGGTACGGGCCGTGCGCCATGCCCAGAAAACGCTTGGCAGCTACTTCAATAACAACCTGGTGCTGTTTCTGTCCGGCACAGTCAATTACGACCTCGCCGTCGAATTGCAGCGCCACACCCCGAATCTCAAGTTTGCGGACGCGGTACTGAGAACCGGCGTGCCGAAGATGCTCACTTCCATGAATCAGCTGGAACTGTTCGCAGCGGGCAGCAAAATGGCGGCGGGCATCTGGCCTGCTCGCAAGCTGGGCGCTGTTCTGCCGAAGTTATCCAAGGTCAAAGCCGCTTTCCTCGCCGGAGAAATGGCCGAGTCCCATGTGATTGTGGGGGCATTCGAGGATATTCGCGCTCTGGCCGGAAAAGGGAATCTTCAGGGCAAGACCCTGATCACTTCGGCCATCGATGAAGAGCGCCTTTCCTGGCTTGGCGAGCAGAAAGTCAATCTGGCTATCGACACCTGCCCGCAACCTTTTTCGGAAGTCGTCGGCATCAATGTCATCGAAGCCATGATCCTCGCCGCAACGGGTCAGTCGCGTGAAGAACTAGGGGATGATGACCTCGCCGAAATCATGGATGAACTCAGTCTGCAGCCGCGGATGCTCCACCCCACGGGAACGTTCAGGAATATCCGTCGCTTCGCCTTCGTGATCCATCCCCTGAGTCAGGAAGCGATCCGGACCGGATTCAAGTTTCTGCCCAAGGGAACACCCAAGGCGGTCATGAACCAAGTAGAGAAGGCGGCGGCCTTCGCGCCGCCGCGCGTCTATTGCAAGATGTCCAATATCGTTTCTCCAACCGGCTCAGAAGCCGAAGGCTGGTTGATCGCGGTCGGCGGCACCCCCAAGGAAATGCTCAGCCGCAGCCCCGAATTTACATATCGGCGTCTGCTGGCAGCCGCCGATATGGCACAGAAAATGGGCGCGCAGCTGATCGGCCTGGGGGCTTTCACCAAGGTCGTAGGTGATGCCGGCATCACGGTCGCCCGGCGCGCGCCCTTGCCTGTGACCACGGGCAACAGTTATTCCGCCTCGGGTGCACTGTGGGCAGCGGCCGACGCGATGCGCCGGATGAAGCTGGTCAAGGCACGCAAGGGCGGCCGGGTTCAGGCCAAAACCATGGTGATCGGGGCCTCCGGCTCGATCGGATCCGTCAGTGCGCGCCTGATGGCCATGGCCTTTGACGAAGTCTATCTGGCAGGTCGCAATCAGAAAAAACTGGACACGCTCAAAGCCTCGATTCTCAAGGAAACACCGGACGCCAAGGTCACGGCCTGCATCGACTACGAGAATTTTCTCGGTGACATGGACATGATCGTCACCTCGACATCCGGTGCCGGCAAGAAGATTCTCGATATCACCAAGGTCAAACCCGGCTGCGTCATCACCGATGTGGCGCGACCACTGGATTTGCCTCCGGAGGAATGTGCCAAACGGCCGGATGTGTTGGTGATTGAATCCGGCGAGATCGATCTGCCATCACAGGTTGAAGGACTCCGGGACATCAGCCTGCCGCCAAATATTGTCTACGCTTGTCTGGCCGAAACCATCGTGCTCGCCCTGGAGGGACGATTTGAGGTGTTCACGATCGGACGGGATACCGAGTGGAAGAAGGTCAAGGAAATCTACAAGCTCGGCATCAAACACGGCATGAAACTGGCAGCCATATCCGGCGTCGATGGGGTCTACACCGACGAGGACATTGCCAGGGTCGTCGCACTGGCCAAGGAGAAGCGAAAAACCTGGAAGGCTGGCTGAGACAGAAAAATTCGGCCCAGACGGCAGTTGAGAATCGCGTCAATATGAATGGATATGTCGGCTGAAAGCTGGACGCGCTTCGAGCAAAAATCAGTCGATCGGCCACCAGGAAGGGAGGAGATCGCGGATGCGTCTGGAATCGAAGCGATCGTCCATCAGCAGCAGCATGCCTTCATCCTGCGCGGAACGAATGACACGTCCGCCAGCCTGCGCCACCTTGCGCAGCCCCGGATAAAGATAGGTGTAGTCATAGCCGCAACCGGGGAACAGCGCTTCGGTTCGGCGCATGATCTCCTCGTTCATGGGATTGATCTGCGGCAAGCCCAGCGTCGCGATAAACGCGCCGATCAGACGCGTGCCCGCCAGATCAATGCCTTCTGCGAAAATCCCGCCCAACACCGCAAAACCCATGAGCTGGCCTTCGGGTTCAAAGCGCTGCAGAAAGTCGCCGCGCTCAGACTCCATCATGCCGCGACTCTGTCGCATGAGGGGAATGTCCGGGCGCTCGGCCTGCAACAAATCTGCAGCTGCATTGAGATAGTCAAAGCTGCTGAAAAAGACCAAGTAGTTGCCGGGCTTTTTATCGAACTGCGCCGATATCAGCGCGGCAATAGGCGCGAGCGAAGCGGCCCGGTCCCGGTATCTTGTGGAAACGTGTCGCGCCACGCGGACGGCAAGTTGCTTCGAGCTAAAGGGACTGGGCACTTCCAGCGTTTTGACTTCTTCAGGCAGGCCGAGCAAGTCTCGGTAAAAGTCAAATGGCTGCAGGGTCGCCGAGAACAGAATCGCGGCATGCGCATGCTTGAATCGCTCCGAAAGAAACGATGCGGGAACCACGTTGCGCAGACACAAGCTCGCACGGGTCTTGGCACGGCCATAGCGCGACTGGTGCAAGCTGACATCAAAGATGGAATGCGCATCAAAGACTTCTGCCATGCCGCGAAACTGAAGGCACTCGAAATACAGAGACTGCAACTTCGGGTCAAGCCCATCGGCCTCATCGCTCAGATAGTCGCTCACCGCCGTCGCGAATTTATCCAGCGCATCGACGAACTTGTGTGGCGGCCGCTCATAGACCTGATACGCGTCCTCCTGATCACGCCAGATCCGGTTCCACTCGCGATTGATCCGATCGAGCGCAGCCTTGAAGAAACGCGGCGCCGTCTTGCGGACTTCGGCCAACAGAAAAGGATTGAGCGTTGCCGAATACATGGCACGGCCGCGCTCCAATAAATTGTGCGCCTCATCCACCAGCAACACGCTTTTCCAGCCGTTGGCCAGCGTCATTCCATGCAGCAGGGCAGTGCTGTCGAAATAATAGTTGTAATCGCCGACCACAATATCCGCCCAGCGTGCCATT
>JBFJJV010000029.1:0-24431 GCA_041635265.1 Panacagrimonas sp. | reverse complement strand
CGTTATTCCCTGGGCAACCTTCACTGAACCCGAAGTCGCTCGCGTCGGCCTCAATGAAACCGATGCCAAGGCAAAAGGAGTCCCCTACGAGGTCACAAAATTCCCGATCAACGATCTCGACCGGGCCATTGCAGACGGCGAGGCACACGGCTTTGTCAAGGTACTGACCATACCGGGCAAGGACCACATTCTGGGCGTCACCATTGTCGGGGAGCACGCGGGGGACCTTATCGCTGAGTATGTTCTGGCCATGCGACATGGACTGGGCCTGAACAAGATCCTCGGGACCATTCACATCTATCCAACCTTGTCCGAGGCAAACAAGTACGCCGCTGGTCAATGGAAAAAAGAACACCAACCCGATGGACTCCTCAAATGGGTCGATCGTTTCCACCGATGGAGGCGATCGTGAAACACAAGGGCTTCTGGCGCCGCTGGGTACTCGCTATTGTGCTGATCTCATCTACAAGCGCATTCGCATTCGACCATGATTACGCTGCATTTGATGCGATACTAAAAACGCATGTGAAATGGACTGACAGCGGTCATGCCAGTGCCGTCGATTATGCCGCGCTCCAGAACAAGGACAGGTCCGAGCTGATCAGGATTCTTGACGAATTCTCCGCCGTCAGCAGCCAGGAATTTAATGACTGGTCGCCGGGCAAGAGAATGGCCTTCCTGATTAATGCTTATAACGGCTTCACTCTGAAGCTAATCCTGAGCAAGTACCCCGCGCTGAAATCTATCAAGGACCTGGGGACCTTGTTCAGTTCCCCCTGGAAGAAAAATTTCTTCAGCCTACTCGGATCAAAGCGAAACCTGGACTGGATTGAACACGAACGCCTTCGTCCCCTGTTCAAGGACCCGCGCGTTCATTTCGCGGTGAACTGTGCCTCGATCGGGTGCCCGGCCCTGCGGCCAGAAGCGTTCACCGCCGACTCGCTCCATGAGCAGCTAGACGATCAACAAAAGCGTTTTCTGAACGATCGCAGCCGTAATCACTACGATCTGAAAAGCAAGGTGCTCACCGTGTCCCCGATATTCCGCTGGTTCGCGTCTGATTTCGAGATTGGGGAAAAAGAACTGCCGGATTGGATGATTGCGCGTGCATCTCTAATTGCGCGGAACAAGAACGAGGCCTCCGCCATCCGTCGTGGCGACTTCAAAATGAAATTCGGCAAATACGACTGGGCACTCAACGAGATCTGACCTAATGGCGCAAATGCGACGCACGGCAGATGACGACTGCACAGCCCGGGCTGAGACAACTGTCGCATCAGGGGGCTCAACCCAATGCATCAATTTATGAACCAAGTCGCATCCCTCAGTCTGAAAAAACGGCATTCAAAAACCGTCGTGCTCAGCGCTCAGTCCGGTTCGTCGCCAGTATCTGCGCCCTTGCTCAGACGGGACCTCCGCAACAAAACGCCGACAGGTCCCGAAATCGCATACAGGAAGAAGATCAAGAACAGCATCTTTGGCGGACTGACCATTACCAGAAGCAGCGCGCCGACCACCGCCGCAAAAGTCAGAAAGCGCATCGGGCCAACCAGATCCAACTTCTTGAAGCTGTTGTAGCGAATACTGGAAACCATCAACAAACCGGTTATCAGGGTCAATGGCCCGGAGACAATCAGTACATCGCGGCCGGTCAGGCCCAGATCGTGCGCTGCCCACACAAAAAAAGTAATCAGACCGGCGGCGGCCGGGCTCGGCAGACCAAAAAAATCTTTTGATCCGCCGGAAATGGCGACGAGCACATTGAAACGCGCCAATCGCAGGGCTGCGCATGCCGTAAAGCTGAACGCCAGAACCCAGCCGAGGCGTCCTCCTAACCATGAGTACTCAGACAGATACTGCAAGCTGAAGGCAAACATGATGATGCTCGCTGCCACGCCAAAGGCGACCATATCGCAGAGCGAGTCATATTCCTTGCCAAAATCGCTGGATGTTCCAGTCATGCGCGCAATACGCCCATCCAGAGCATCAGCAACCATGGCCGCCAATACACCGATGGCGGCATTCTCGAATCGCCCTGCCATGGCCATAACCACGCCATAGAAGCCGCCGAAGAGGGTAACGGTCGTGAATAGATTCGGCAGCAGGTAGATGCCCTTCTTGCGCGACGCCGGCGGGTGTTCTTCTTGCATTTCAGTTATAGGCAAAGATCAGGACCCAATACTAAGCTCTAAACACAGAAGCCGGCTAACGCCGGCTTCTGTTCTCACGTGCTGACTTAGTTTTTTGTCTTGTCGACCAACTTGTTCTTTGCAATCCAGGGCATCATGCCGCGCAATTTGGCACCCACTTCTTCGATCTGGTGCTCCGCGCCAATGCGACGACGCGCCTTCATGGTCGGGCCGCCAGCCTGATTTTCCAATACGAACTCGCGGGCAAACTGACCGGTCTGGATTTCGGTCAGGATCTTCTTCATTTCCTTCTTGGTCTCATCGGTCACCACGCGTGGCCCGCGGGTGTAGTCACCGTATTCTGCCGTGTTCGAAATCGAGTAACGCATATTGGCCATGCCGCCTTCGTACATCAGGTCAACAATGAGCTTGAGTTCATGGAGGCACTCAAAATAAGCCATTTCCGGCGCATACCCGGCTTCAACCAGCGTCTCAAACCCAGCTTGCACCAGAGCGGTCGCGCCGCCACAGAGCACGGCTTGCTCACCGAACAGATCGGTTTCAGTCTCTTCGCGGAAATTAGTTTCGATAATGCCCGCACGACCGCCACCATTGGCGGAAGCGTAGGACAGGGCAATTTGCTTGGCACTGCCACTGGCATCCTGGCTGATGGCGATCAGGCTGGGCACACCGCCGCCCTGAGTATAGGTGCTGCGCACCGTGTGGCCCGGACCCTTGGGTGCAATCATGACCACGTCGAGATCAGAACGCGGCTCGATCAGACCGAAGTGAATGTTGAATCCATGCGCGAAGGCCAGTGTGGCACCCTGCTTAATGTTGGGAGCAATCGACTCCCGGTAAATCGCAGCCTGATCCTGATCTGGAGCCAGCACCATGACCAGATCAGCCCCTTTCACCGCTTCACCTATTTCTTTGACCGTCAGGCCACTGTTGGTCGCCTTGTCCCAGCTCTTGGAGCCTTTACGCAGCGCGACCGTGACGTCAACACCGGAGTCCTTGAGGTTAAGGGCGTGGGCGTGGCCCTGAGAGCCATAACCGAGAATTGCGACTTTCTTCGACTGGATGATCGAAAGGTCTGCGTCTTTGTCGTAATAAACCGTGATGCTCATGAATTAACTCCAGGAATCGGGATGGTTTTTCGCCAGGCGAAATAAAGTAGAAAAATAAATCTTTAATAAGGAATCGAATAAAACGTGAATACTCAGGCTGTAACCGTCTAGGACGGCATCACCATGATTTCTTCGCCACGGCCCAGGGCCGCCACTCCGCTGCGGACCAGTTCAAGTACTTCCGACAGTTCGGAAATATCAGCAACAAAGGCGTCGACCTCGGCACCGGTCCCGACCATACGAACGGTACGCGTGAATTCGGACTCATCCAGCAGCAAAGCGCGATGTTTTCTGGCGCACTCAACCACCGCCGCCGCGCCACCCTGCGCCACCCGGACTTTGATCATGGCCAGCTCGCATTCGAGATGATCCTTGGCCGAGAGGTCTTCAATTTCGACGATATCAATCAGCTTTCGCGTCTGCTGAACGATCTGATGAACGACAGCATCAGAGCCGTTGGTGACCAGTGTCAGGCGCGAAACCGTCGCATCATGCGTCGGCGCCACAGACAGCGAATCGATGTTGTAACCGCGTGCAGCGAACATATTCGAAACCCGCGCAAGCGCGCCGGCCTCGTTCTGCAGCAAGATGGAAATGATGTGGCGCAAAGCCAAAACCCCGGCGTCAAAGGGGCGCGACTTTAATGCTGTGGCGGTTTTGGGGCAAGCCGGCGGGCTGATTTAGCTGTTCATCCGCGCCATCATTGAGGCCGCCGAGGGTCCTGGGAGACAGCCCCGCTTGGCCATCCGGCTGGGGCCGAAAGGAGCCCCGTATGGTATAAATCGCCTCTTTTTTCCCACCGATCTACTGTCTGTGCCATGAATGCTGCGATGCCGATGCCAAAACCTTCCGATTCCGATCTCACCCTGAGCGGCGCTGAAACCGTCGTCCAGGTACTGGCGGACGAAGGCGTTGACGTTATCTTTGGCTACTCGGGCGGGGCCATTCTGCCGACTTACGACGCTGTTTTCCGCTACAACGAGACCCATCGCGGGGCTGATGGCGTGGAACCCATGCCGCTGATCGTGCCTGCCAATGAGCAGGCCGCCGGCTTCATGGCGGCAGGCTATGCCCGCGCCTCCGGTCGGGTTGGCGTTTGCCTGGTGACCTCAGGTCCCGGCGCGACCAATACGGTGACTCCTGTTCGTGACTGCGCGGCCGACTCCATTCCCATCGTCGTGCTCTGCGGCCAGGTGCCCACCGCTGCCATCGGATCCGATGGTTTTCAGGAAGCCCCGGTCAGCACCATCATGGGTTCTGCCGCAAAGCATGTATTCCTGGTCACAGACCCGGAAAAACTCGAAGCGACTCTCCGCAGCGCGTTTGAAATTGCCCGTAGTGGTCGCCCAGGCCCTGTGGTGGTGGATATTCCCAAAGATGTTCAGAACTGGTGCGGACCATTCCGTGGTCATGGCGTGCTGCCTTTGCCTGGCTACCGCGCCCGCCTGGCCAAGATCGTCTCCAATACGCTGGACGACGCCGACGCCGACGCCTTCCTCGGCCTGCTCAAGCAAGCCAAGCGGCCCCTGCTGTACGTCGGTGGCGGCGTCATTAATGGTAAGGCCTCAGGCGAGCTCCGGGCCTTTTCCGATGCTTTCGGCATTCCAGTCACCACGACGCTGATGGGCATCGGCGCCTATGACACGACCAAACCGCTGGCGCTGCAGATGCTCGGCATGCATGGCACCGCGTTTGCCAACTACGCGGTTGATGACTGCGACTTTCTGATCGCCGTCGGTGCCCGTTTTGACGATCGAGTGGCGGGTGTGCCGAGCAAGTTTGCGCCAAGCGCCAAGCATATCGCCCACTTCGACATCGACCCCGCCGAGATCGGCAAGGTCAAGGAAGTCGATTGGCACCATGTTGGCGACGTGCGTCAGGCACTCACCAAAGTCACGAGCTATGCCCAGGCCGCTGGCTTCAAACCCGACTATTCCAAGTGGCATGCGCATATCGCCGAGTTGAAGTCGAATCACGCCATGAATTACGAGCGCGAAGGCGACGCCATTCAGCCGCATGCCGTGATCAAAGCACTCAATGACATCACCCAGGGCAATGCCGTGGTGTCCACCGGCGTGGGTCAACACCAGATGTGGGCGGCGCAGTACTTTGACTTCCGCGAGCCGCGCCTGTGGCTGACTTCAGGGTCCATGGGCACCATGGGCTTTGGACTGCCGGCGGCCATCGGAGCGGCTTTTGCCCGCAAGGATCGCGTCGTCATCGACATCGACGGCGATGCATCTATCCGCATGAATCTCGGCGAGCTCGAAACCGCAACCACCTACCAGCTGCCAGTTAAAATCGTCGTGCTCAATAACTACGGCGATGGCATGGTCAAGCAGTGGCAGCGTCTGTTCTTTGCCTCGCGTTATTCGGGCTCCGACAAGAGTCTGCACCGCAAGGACTTCATCAAGGCGGCCGAAGCCGATGGCTACGAATTCGCCAAGCGCGTCGAGCACAAGGCTGACCTCGCGCGGATTGCCAAGGAGTTCATCGAATTTCCCGGTCCAGCGTTTCTGGAAGTCATCATTGATCCCATGGCTTCGGTCTATCCAATGGTTGGGCCGGGTATGTCCTATGCGCAGATGATCACGGGCGACTGGATTCCTGCCCGTAGCGAAGCTGAGGATAGCGGCAACGACAAGGCGGACTTGTTCTGAAACCTGTATTTATATATGACTAAAAATAGCGCTGAAGAAATTATCAGCACCCGCGAGGACGGGGTGCTGAAACTGCGCCTGAACCGCGCCAGCAAAAAGAATTCCCTGACTCAGGCCATGTACACCCGGCTGGCAACGCTCGTTAGCGAGGCCAGCGCACAGAGCGATATCCGCGTGCTGGTGCTCAGCGGCTCTGAGGATTCGTTCTCTGCTGGCAACGACATGGCCGACTTCCTCAAACGCAAGGACATGGGCGGCGACGCACCGGTCATTCAGTTCATGAACGCCCTCGCCGCCTGTCCAAAGCCGGTGATCGCTTCCGTCAATGGTCTGGCAGTTGGCGTGGGAGTCACCATGTTGCTGCACTGTGATCTGATCTACGCTGCGGAAGGTGCAAAATTCCAACTGCCTTTCGTCAATCTCGGCATCGTTCCGGAATTCGCCTCGAGCTATCTGCTACCCCGCATCATGGGACACGCCAAGGCGATGGAGCTGACCATGTTCGGAGAACCGTTCAGCGCAGAACATGCGCGTGAATGCGGCCTTGTCAACGAAGTGCTGAGCGGCGACAAACTCGAAGCACGCGTTGCTGAGCGCGCGGCGAAACTGGCAGCTGCACCGCCCAATGCACTGCGCACAACAAAGCGGTTGATGAAGCGCTGGACCGATAAGGCTGTGAGCGAAGCCATTCCGCTGGAAGCGTTTCACTTTGTGCCCATGCTCAAGCTGCCTGAGGCACAGGAGGCCATCGGCGCCTTTCTGGAAAAACGGAAGCCGGATTTCTCGAATTTTAGTTAGTGACGCACTGACTGCATCAGTCAAGGAAAATCTTCCCGGCAAAAGCGGTCACACGGCGGTGTTGGGGTAATTCTACTTCCGCGTCATTACGTAAAAATGTGCTCCGAGACTACCGATAAGGAACAGGATATGTTCGTCATAGCAATGACGGCAGTCTCGCTAGTTCCCCGAAGCGTAGGCCGAAATACATACGCGGCGAAGACCCGGCTGCGGCGCCCTTAGTCGGGCAGGCAGGGCTCCGGATTGCCCATCAATTGGCTCTGGGGCGGCTATTCGTTTGCAGGCCGTCGATCGATGCTACATCTACCTCATACAGGGCGACAGGCTTGGTGATGCCCTTGAATATCTGCTCACCCATCGGCAAGCACTGAATCTGCTCGCGCACCAGCAGCCAGGTGGCATAGCTGATCAGGACTTTGCCGGGTTCGCAAAATGACTGAATGCGTCCAGCCAGATTGACGTGCTTCCCCAGAGCTGCGTATTTGCGGCGATGCGCCGAGCCAAAGTTGCCCACCGTCACCACCCCGGTATTCACGCCCATGCGCACACTTAATATGACCGGGATGCCGGCTTTGGCCCAGCCCTCGTTAAGGGCGGCCATACGCGCCTGCATGGCCACCGCCATGTGCACTGCCCGCTGGGCATGATCGGCGTCGGTGGTGGCGCTGGGCGCGCCAAAAAATACAAGAATGGCATCGCCACTGAGTTCATCAATGGTGCCGCCATGCTCATCGGCAATGGCAGTCATGGCCGAAAAATATTCGTTGAGCACCTGCGATAAATCCTCCGGCTCCAGCTCCTCAGAGATTTCGGTGAATCCGACGAGATCCGAGAAAAACAGTGTCAGCTTGCGGCGCTTCTGGCCGCCCTCGCCGACTAGGTCGTCCGCCAAAATAGCATCTGCAACTTGTGAAGGCAGGTAGCGGCGGATGACGGCTTGTGCCCGGGTCAGTCGCTCGCGTTGCAGTCGGCCAGCAGAAAGCACCAACGCCATCGTGGCCGAACAGAACACCATCATGTTGGCATTCAGACCGAGAATAAACAGCGATACTGGCGGAGAGTTGAGGCCGTCGATCTGGCGCTCGATGACCAGCGGGGCATAGGCCAGAGAGTCCATGAGCTCGGCGGCGATGACCACACTCATGCCTACCAGCGAGCAGACGATGGAGAACATACCAACCCACGGGTCCCAGAACACAAACATCAGGAACACCATGGTCAGCAACAAGGACCAGTAGAAAGTGTTGGCGCTGCCCATCAGGTGAATGAGCATCACCGTAAAACTGCTGTAGACGAAGACGAGCAGATACGCTGTCCAGCGCCCCTCAAGGTCTCGCCACATACAAACTCGGCACAGGGCAAAAACCAGCAGCAGGCTGGCCAGCCAGAGTCCAGAGAACTGATTGAAGCTGCGTAGATCAACAAGCTGGCCGATATCGGTGTAATGATCCAGCGTGATCGTTATCAATAAGGTAAGCGCGTGATTGAACAGTAGAAAGCCCGTCCACAGCCAGGTCTTGCTGGAAGTGGGAGATCGGCTGATCTCGATAAATCGCTCGGTGAGGGTCATAGCCTTGGCATCTCAATCCCCTTGGCCACCCTACAAGTTCGGATTAGATCCACATGTTTGGCCCTCACCGAGGAATGCCAAAAGAGAAAGGAACAAATGCTCTTTGTCATTTTCTCTTTCCGAGTCATCATGGCAATGAGCGGTGCCTGTCGAGGACTGAACTAGCGCTTTGCTCCGGATCCTTTCAAGCCAAGTCGCTTGGAGATAATACCGAGCATCACCTCATCTGCGCCGCCCCCGATCGAATGCAACCTTAGATCGCGGTAAAACTGAGAGACGCTGGACTCCCACATATAACCCTGCCCGCCCCAGAACTGCAGACAGGCATCGGTTAATTCGCGGGCAACCCGTGCGCTCTTGAGCTTGGCCATGGAGCACAGCAGCGTGGCATCGCGACCGGCAACCAGCTCATCGGTGGCTCGGTAAGTCATCGCGCGTACTGCCTCAACCTCGGTGCGCAACTCTGCGAGTCTGAACTGCACATACTGATTGTCCAACACGCTCTGACCGAAAGCTTTTCGATTGCGGGTGTATTCCTCGGTATCGCTCAGAACGCGCTCCATCGCCGCGATGATGCTGGCTGACAGGAACAGGCGCTCTTCCTGAAATTGAATCATCTGGTAAGTAAACCCGCGGCCTTCTTCGCCGACCAGATTTCTCGCCGGAACGCGCACATCGTCAAAAAAGATCAGCGCGGTATCCGACGAGCGCTGGCCGAGCTTGTCCAGCTTTTGCTCGCGATTAACGCCCTTGGTATCCAGCGGGATAACGATCAGCGACTTATTTCCATGCCGATTTCCGTCGATCATCTCACCGGTATTACACAGCGTGCAGGCCCAGTCCGCCTGTGTGCCATTGGTAATCCACATCTTGTTGCCATTGATGACGTAGTCATCACCATCGCGGCGGGCCTGGGTCTTGATGCCCGCCACATCAGAGCCCGCGCCGGGTTCGCTGATCGCCACTGATGCCACCATGTCACCGGTCACCGCAGGCCTGAGAAATGTCTGCTGAACATACTCACTGCCGAATCGGGTCAGCGCGGGCGTCGACATATCGGTCTGAACTCCGATGGCCATGGGCACGCCGCCAGACTTGCAGTGACCGATCGCCTCGGCAAACGCGACCTGATAGCTGTAGTCCAGGCCGAGTCCACCGACCGCTTCTGGCTTGTTTACGCCAAGCAGGCCCAAGTCGCCCATCTTTTTGAGAACCTCATGTGCCGGCCAGCAGCCTTCGCGCTCCCAGTCGTCCATATGCGGATTGATTTCGGTCTCTACGAATTTCTTCGTCGTGTCGTAGATCTGTTGATGTTCGAGCGTGAATTCCATGGGGTTCTCCGTATATTGATAGCTGACTTTATTCGTTCAGAAACGACGAAGGCCGGTGTCCCGGCCCTCGTCCTTTCTGAAGCTGCTGTGACTCCCTGCAAAGGCGCTTACAGCTTTTCCTGAAGCTCTGGCACCAGCTGGAACAGATCACCGACCAAACCAAAATCGGCCACCTCAAAAATCGGCGCGTCTTCGTCCTTGTTAATGGCGACGATCGTGCCTGCGTCCTTGATCCCCGCTAGATGCTGGATGGCACCCGAAATTCCGATGGCGAAGTACAGATCCGGTGCGATGATTTTACCGGTCTGACCAACCTGCATATCGTTCGGACAGTAACCGGAGTCGACCGCCGCGCGACTGGCACCGACGCCGGCACCGATCTTGTCGGCAAAATTGTAGATGATCTTGAATTTCTCTTCGCTGCCGAGCGCGCGACCCCCCGAAACAACACGGGTCGCTGACTGTAGTTCAGGGCGCTCAGAGCTGGCCGCTTCCAGACTGACAAAACGGGTGTGCGTCGGAATCTCAGCAGATATGGAAACACTCTCGACTGAAGCGCTGCCACTGTCCCCGACGGCCTGGAAGGAAGCCAGCCGCACAGTAGCGACAATGCACGGTGCCGCCGGGGCCTCAACCGTGCAAATGGCGTTGCCGGCATAGATCGGGCGATCAAAGCTGGTAGCGCTGTGCACAGCCATGATGTCCGACACCTGCTGCACGTCGAGCTTGGCGGCTACGCGCGGTGCGATGTCCTTACCAAAAGTGTTTCCCGCGAACAACACATGGGTGTAATCCTTGGCCAGTGCCACGATCTGCGGCGTCAGCACCGCGGCCATTTCATGCTCGTTGGCGGGGTTATCTATTTGCAGCACCTTGCTAACGCCTTCGACCTTGGCGGCTTCGGCGGCAGCTGCTGCACCGTCTACTGCGAACACAGCGATATGAATTTCGCCACCGATCGGGCCAGCCGCGGCAACGGTCTTGTAGACGGCTGCACCCAGCTTGCCGCCATGAATGTCTGCGATGATGAGTATCTTGCTCATGCTTTATTTCCTTGCTTTCGACTTCATCTCGCCATCATGCGACGAGAAGAAATTGAGGTTGAATTCCTTGATTTAGACCAGGCCTTTGTTTTTGAGCGCTGAGACCAATTCGTCGACCGTCTTGACCATGATGCCCTTGGTCCGTGCGGGTGGATTTGAGGTCTTGATGATCTTCAAACCGGCGCCCGCGCTGACGCCAAGGCTCTCAAGGCTCTGCGGATCGATCGCTTTCTTCTTGGCTTTCATAATGTCTGGCAACTTGAGGTAGCGCGGCTCGTTCAAACGAAGATCCACCGTGATCACGGCTGGAAGATCAACTTCCAGCGTCTCAAGACCGGCGTCGATCTCACGAGTAACCTTGGCTTTCTCACCTTCGATCACGATCTTGGAAGCAAATGTGGCCTGGGGGAGATCCAGCAGCGAGGCGATCATCTGACCCGTCTGGTTGGCATCATCATCGATGGCCTGCTTTCCGCAAAGAAAAAGTTTGGCTTCTTCTTTCTTGAACACAGCGGCCAGAGCCTTGGCGGCTGTCAGCGGCTGCACTGCGCCTTCTTCCAGCACGTGCACGGCGCGGTCTGCACCAAAGGCCAGTGCGGACCGAAGGGTTTCTTCGCACTTTTTGACGCCAACCGTCACGGCAATGATTTCGGTGACCACACCCTTCTCTTTCAGACGAACGGCTTCTTCCATCGCAATTTCATCGAATGGGTTCATCGAGTGCTTGACCCCGTCGGTAACAACACCGGAGCCATCAGGCTTGACCTGGATGCGCACGTTGTAATCGACCGCTCTTTTGACACTAACCAATGCTTTCATTGTTCCCTCTTGAGCAAAAAAATCTCTACTGGGCTACGAAGGAGACTTCAACGCCCAGTCCTGAATAAAGCAGTGAATCGGCCAGCCCAGTTGCGAGCGGCCGCCCTGAACAACTTACATATTTGCGTAATTCGGACCGCCCGAACCTTCTGGCGCTACCCAGGTGATGTTCTGGGCCGGATCTTTGATATCGCAAGTCTTGCAGTGCACGCAGTTCTGCGCGTTGATCTGAAAACGTTTGTCATTGCCCTCTCCGACAATTTCGTACACACCGGCCGGGCAATAGCGCTGCGCCGGTTCGTCGTATAGGGGCAGATTCTTTTCAAGCGGGATGCAGTCATCCTTGAGCTTGAGGTGAACCGGCTGATCTTCCTCGTGATTGGTACTGGACACAAATACCGAGGAAAGCTTGTCGAAACTGAGCTTTCCATCCGGCTTAGGGTACGGGATTTTTGGTGCGTCCTTGGCCAGCATCAGGGTTTCATGATCCGGCTTGCGATCGTGCACGGTCCAGGGCATCTTGCCGCCAAACCAGTTCTGCTCGATATAGTTGATCCCGCCGCCGATGATCGCGCCAAATTTGTGCAACCAGGCACCAAAGTTGCGGCTCCCATAGAGTTCCTCATGCAGCCAGCTTTCCTTGAACATCACCGGGAAGGCCGACAGCTCATCGCCACCCTGAGCCCCGGCAAACAAAGCTTCAGCACAGGCTTCGGCCGCCAGCATGCCGGACTTCATCGCGGTATGACTGCCTTTGATCTTGGCAAAATTCATGGTGCCCAGATCGCAGCCAATCAACGCCCCGCCAGGAAAGACCATCTTGGGCAGGGAGTTATAGCCGCCCTTGCAGATGGCTCGGGCGCCATAGCTGACCCGGGTGCCACCTTCCAGATACTGCTTGATCACCGGGTGATGCTTGAAGCGCTGGAATTCATCGAACGGCGAAAGATAGGGATTGCTGTAGGACAGATCCACGATCAGGCCGCAAACGACGGTGTCCTGATCCAGGTGATACAAAAAGGAGCCGCCGGGATTGCTGTTGTTGAGCGGCCAGCCAGCACCATGCACGACCAGTCCTGGTTCGTGTTTTGACGGGTCAACTGTCCAGACTTCCTTGAGCCCGATCGCGTAGTGCTGCGGATCAGCGTCCTTATCCAGTTCATATTTTTCTAGCAGTCGCTTGCCGATATGGCCGCGGCACCCTTCTGCAAATAGCGTGTACTTGGCGCGCAATTCCATGCCTGGCGTGAAATCGCCTTCCTTTGGCTTACCGTCAACACCGATGCCCATATCGCCTACGGTGATGCCGCGAACGATGCCCTCCTCGTCGATAATGGCATCCTGAGCGGCAAACCCCGGATAAATTTCCACGCCCAGCGCCTCTGCTTTTTCGCCCAGCCAGCGACAAAGATTTCCCAATGAGATGACGAAGTTACTCTCATTGTGCATGGTCTTGGGCACAAACAGATTAGGCACCTTGAAGGCGCCCGTTTCACTGGTGAAGAAATAGACGTCATCACGGGCGACCTTGGTATTAAGCGGTGCCCCGTCCTTCTTCCATTCGGGAAATAGTTCATTGAGTGCCCGCGGCTCCAAAACGGCGCCGGACAGGATATGCGCGCCGATTTCGGAGCCTTTCTCGACCAGACAAACGTTGATTTCCTTGCCCGCATCTGCGGCTTTCTGCTTGAGTCGGCATGCGGCAGACAGGCCTGCAGGCCCGCCACCAACGATGACAACGTCGTACTCCATCACGTCGCGTTCGATCTGCATATGAAGTCTTTCTGCTCAGAGTGAGTGGGTGCCGCAGGGTCTGATGACAATGCGGCAGTGCGTCATTTTATGCTTCTGAAGCCCGCAAAGCGACCGTCTAGAGCCGTATGGTAATCGGCTCTACGGTCAATTGCTTTTATCGCCCGTCGATCGAATCGGCTCAGTTGGCCGAGCAATTAACGCCGCCCCTTTGATCAATCCTCGCCCGGCTTGCGCTGCCGCTCATAGGCAAGGCGCTCGTCAAGGATCTTGGCGACGCTACGTGCGCGCAACTCACTGGTATCGCTGGGCGCTGATACCGAGAAATCCAGATGGCGGAGCAAACCATCCCCCAGGCCATAGATCCAGCCGTGCACGCTGAGTTTTTGCCCACGCTCCCAGGCTTTCATCACAGTAGCGCTGGAGCAGACGTTGATGGCCTGCTCCAGCACATTGAGTTCAGCCAGCTTCATCTGCCTGCGCCGCTTACTTTTTTCAGCATCCAGGATGTCGCGATGCACGCTCAGCACATCGCGCACATGACCGAGCCAGTAGTCGGAAACTCCGGTCGACTCGCCGCGATCCAGCGCCGCATTCACGCCACTACAGCCGTAATGACCGACCACCATGATGTGCCCGACTTTTAGCCGATCAACCGCAAACTGAATCACAGCCTGACAATTGAGATCCGAGTGCGCCACCACATTGGCCACATTGCGATGAACAAAGAGTTCGCCCGGTGCCAGATCGACGATCTCATTGGCTGGCACGCGCGAATCCGAACAGCCGATCCACAAATAATCGGGTTGCTGCTGGCGGACCAGCCTTTGAAAAAAAGCAGGATCCTTCGCCACAGACCTGGCTGCCCAGTCTGCATTGCGATCAAGAAGTAGTTGTAAATCGTCCATGATGAAATTAAATAGTGAATGGAATTTGGCCGAGCCCCCATAGCGATGCGGCAGCCGCCACACCCGCCAGGATGTCATCCAACATAATGCCAAATCCTCCGTGAACATGGCGATCGCACCAGTTGATCGGCCACGGCTTGAGGATGTCAAAAAAACGAAACAATACGAAAGCAGCTGTCATGCCCGTTGCCAAATGCCAGCTTGGCCCCTGCATGATCGGCAATAAGACAGCACAGCTGATGAGATAACCCACGACTTCGTCGAATACGATGCCGCCGTGATCCTTTACGCCCAGCATTCGCGAACTGGCACCACAAAGCCAGATCCCGACCAGGGTCAAGGACAGCGTGGCCACGACAAAGACCTGCCATGGCAGGCAGACCAGGAGCAGAAAAAGGGGAATGCCGAGCAAGGTGCCCAGAGTCCCGGGCGCGAACGGCGACAGCCCCAAGCCAAAGCCAAAAGCAAAAAGATGAACCGGGGTGGAAAGAATCAGCGCTGCTGGCGGACGCGGAGTCGCGGGGGTCTCAGAATTCACTCGAAATGACGGTATCCGTGGGCAGGAAGTGCAATCTTATCGCCTGTGGCAGTCTGCAGTCGCAATCCGGCTTCTGCCTCGATCTCTCCGACGATGCTCAAGCCACAGGGACACAGCGCCAAGGCAGAGTCGAAGTGTTTCCTCGGCAAGCAAATGCATAGTTCGTAATCGTCGCCGCCCCGAGTTTGCATTGCCGTTCGCTGATCTTCCCGCGTCAGCGCTGAAAATGCTGGAGATTGCGGGAAGCTCTGTTCGTACAACAGCGCGCCGCATCGACTTTGACGCAAAACGTGCCCGAGGTCGCCGGCGAGCCCATCAGATAGATCGATCGCAGCACTCGCGAAAGCCGCCAGAGCCAGCCCTTCCTCAAGCCGAGGTGTGGGCCGATGCAAACGACTTTCCAGAAATGCTAGTTGCGCGGATTCCACCGGCTTGCGACCCGATTTTTCGCGGATCAATGACAGCGCCAGAGCGGCGTCGCCGAGGGTTCCGGTGACGCAAATCAGGTCACCAGGCTTTGCACCATCGCGTCTGCTGGCCTGGCCGGGCACGACGCTGCCAATGATGTTGATGGTGACCGCCAAAGGCCCGCGTGTGGTGTCGCCGCCAACCAGGCTGACGGCAAAGCGTTGCGCACATTCAGCAAGACCAAGCGCGAATTTCTCGAGCCATGCTTCTTCGACCTTGGGCAGAGTCAACGCCAGTGAAAACCAGCGCGGGCGAGCCCCCATGGCGGCCAGATCCGACAAGCTCACCGCCAGAGACTTATAGGCGATATCGGCCGCATCTTGCGACGCCAGAAAATGTCTGCCAGCAAGCAGCGTATCGGTGCTCATCGCCAACTGCCGGCCCGGTTCCGGGTTCAGCAGGCAGCAGTCGTCGCCGATGCCCAGAGCGACGCTAGTGTCCGACGGTGTCAGATCCTGAAAATAACGCCGGATGACTTCGAATTCGTCCACGCTATGGTCCAGTCTCCAGTGAGCGACTTAACTCCCGGAGCCGACTTCGTCCGGTCGCATTTCATGAGCCAGCTTATCCATCACGCCGTTCACAAATTTGAAACCATCTTCGGCGCCAAAAATTTTGGCCAGATTGACGCACTCGTTGACCACGACTTTCCACGGCACTTCCGGCTTGTTTGCCATCTCATAAGCCCCCAGCACCAGCACGGCATACTCTACCGGATCAAGCTGGGCCAGAGGCCTGTCCAGATGCGGCACCAGTCGCAAGGTCAGCGCCTGCGCCTGCTCAACAGAACCATTCAACAGCTCTTCAAAATAGGCCGGATCAGCGCGCCCCAGACCTGCGTCCTGTTCCCGAAACTGTTTCAGCAAAACGGCGGGCCGTGTTTCGTTGACCATCCATTGATACAAGGCCTGCACGGTCAGGCGCCGCGACAATCCACGACGGCTGATGTGTCCGTTTTCGCCGTTCAAGAAGAAAATGTCCGGGCAAGACGAATCATGTCAAGCGCTGCCGCTACTGCTTCGTAACCTTTGTTGTCACGACCGACCCCGCAGCGCGCCGTCGCCTGCTCCACCGTATCAACGGTGAGCACGCCAAACGCAACAGGTTTTCCGAATTTGAGTTGCACGTCCATTAGCCCCCGGGCGCATTCATTGCAGACATAGTCAAAGTGTGGCGTATCGCCGCGAATCACGGCGCCGAGTGCGACGACTGCGTCAATTTGGCCGCTGCTCAGTGCCAAGTGTGCCGCCAATGGCAACTCATAAGCACCAGGTGCTCGCAGGTCGGTCAGATTCTCGTCCTTGATGCCCCAGGCTCGAAACGCACGGCGCGCACCAGTAACTAAGGCGTCAATGATCTCAACGTTCCAGCGAGTGCTGATCAATGCTACGCGGGTTTTTGAAAACTCGCCGGGCGCTGGCGCCGCCGGCTTGGCGAATCCGGATTTAATATCACTCATACAGAGTCTCTCCTAGCTCAATCGCACGGCACGTATTCGACAACTTCCAGACCAAAGCCTGATAGACCGTGCAAGCGTTTCGGCGCAGACAGCACACGCATACGTTTAACCCCGAGATCAGAAAGGATCTGAGCTCCGATACCATAGGTTCGAAGCACTTTTGGGTCTGAAGGGTCCGACGCGTGATGATCCTCGCTTGCGCCATGAGAAAGATTCAAGCCGACGATCTGCTGAACCAGATCCCGCGAAGCTTCGGCCTTGCGCAGCACGATAATCACGCCATTGCCTTCCTCGGATATCCGCTTCATGGCACGACGCAATGGCCAACCGAAATGATCCGACTCCGCACCGATCATATCGGCCAGCGTATTACGCAGATGCACGCGCACCAGCGTCGGATTCTCCGGATCCACCTTACCCTTGATCAGCGCCAGATGAACCGTGCTGTCTACCGCATCCTGATAACTGACCAGGTGAAACTCGCCGAATTCTGTCTGGATATGTGTTTCAGCAACGCGCTCAATACTGTGCTCGTTGTCCAGGCGGTAACGAATCAGATCGGCGATGGTGCCAATCTTCAAATCATGCTCGACGGCGAATTTCTCGAGGTCCGGCCGCCGTGCCATGGTGCCGTCTTCATTGAGAATCTCGACAATAACGGCTGCCGGCTCAAAACCGGAAAGTCGCGCCAGGTCACAACCCGCTTCGGTGTGCCCAGCCCTTGCAAGCACACCGCCTGGCTCTGCCATGAGTGGAAAAATATGACCGGGTTGAACCAGATCGGTCGGCCTGGCATCAGACTTGACCGCGGCTTGAATCGTCTGCGCACGATCATGAGCAGAAATGCCGGTAGTCACTCCTTCGGCCGCCTCGATGGATATGGTAAACGCGGTCCGATGCAGATCGTCGCCCTTCGCCACCATCAGGGGCAAACGCAACTGACGGCAACGTTCCGCGGTCAAGGTCAGGCAGATCAGGCCGCGCCCATACCGTGCCATGAAGTTGATGTCCTGGGGACGAACGGCACTGGCGGCCATGATCAAATCGCCTTCATTCTCACGATCTTCGTCGTCAACCATGACCACCATCTTGCCGGCCTTGAAGTCGGCGATGACGTCAGAAATATAATTGAGGCCATTGCGGCCAGCATCCGGGCCACGATTCTGGTTGATGTTGGCGATCTTGTTGCTCATTAGGAAGATTCTCTTACTGTGAGGAGCCGCTCGAGATAGCGGGCAATCAGATCCACTTCGAGATTGACCTGCGCGCCCTCGCGCAAATCTCCCAGGGTGGTCTGATCCATGGTGTGGGGGATGATGTTAACGCCAAAGCGGCATGCATCGACTTCATTGACCGTCAAACTGATGCCGTCAATGGTGATCGAGCCTTTACGCGCCACGTAGCGCGAGAGCGACTCCGGCAATTCAAAGCCAAGCCGCCAGGAACGAGCATCTAGGCGGCGCTCGATCAGTGTGCCGACGCCGTCTACGTGCCCTGAAACCAGATGTCCGCCCAAGGCCTTGTGCGGCGTCAGGGCCTTTTCCAGATTGACACGCCGGCCCGCTTGCCACTTGCCGCTGCTGCTCGCAGCCAGCGTCTCTGCAGACAAGTCAGCCTGAAAGCCGCCGGCCTCCTTTGCCATCACGGTCAGACAAATACCACTGACGGCGACGCTGTCACCGAGGTTCAAATCCGACAGATAATCGTCGTCAGACTCAATCTGCATACGCAGATCTTCGCCGTGCGGCGTGATCGCGCTGATGCGACCAATGGATTCAATGATGCCGGTAAACATGGCGTGTTCTTTACTTACCCTGGTATGGCTGTGATACGAAGGTCCGGCCCGATTCGGCGCACCTCCTTGAAGGTTAGTCTGACGCGATCCTGCAGCATTTCCAGACCGGGCACATTGGCCAGACCGCGCGCCGCACTGCCGAGCAGGCAAGGCGACAGATAGCAGATCAATTCATCGACCAGTGCCTCACCCAGCAAGGCACCTGCCAGCGTGGGCCCGCACTCTACAAGAAGGCTATTGATTTGTTCCCTGGCCAGGAGCGCGAAGACAGCGGCCAGCGCTGGCCGCTCATCGCCGCCGAGCGAGGGTTCGACGGTGCCTTCACCGATTTTCAGTAGCTTGCCGCCCACGACCCACCAGCGAATGGCGCCATCTGACTTCCATACACGCGCACTAGCCGGAACCTTGCCCCAGCGGTCAAGAATGATGCGATCGGGCTGCCTTCCGACTGTCGGCATGTGTCGCACATTGAGTTCAGGATCATCTGCCAGCACCGTCGCGGAGCTGCTGAGCACCGCTCCAGCCTCTGCGCGCAGGCGATGCACATCGGCGCGAGCCGCCTCGCTGCTAATCCATTTTGATTCACCGCTCGCCATGGCGGTACGGCCATCCAGGCTCGCGGCAAGTTTGAGCGTGACGAAGGGGCGCCCGCGCTCCATGCGCGACACAAATCCACGATTGAGCTCGCGTGCCGCGGCCTCGAGCATTCCCACCTCTACCTCAATGCCGGCCTCCCGCAGCCTTTTTATTCCCCTGCCCGCCACCAAAGGATTCGGGTCCTCCATCGCAGCCCACACCTTGCGTACGCCTGCGCCGATCAGAGCATCCACGCAGGGCCCTGTGTGACCCTGATGGGCACAGGGCTCGAGCGTCACGTAAGCCTCAGCGTCTTTGGCCGCCCATCCTGCGTCTGCAATAGCCATGACCTCGGCATGGGCCTGTCCGGCCTGTTCGTGCCAGCCGCGCCCGATAATGATGCCGTCCCTGACCAACACGCAGCCGACGCGTGGATTGGGAAAGGTGGTGTAACGGCCTCGCTCGGCGAGCTGCAAGGCAGCGGCCATATGATCGGCAGGTCTGGCTGAAATCATCGACGCTTTTTGCTGGAAACAGCTTTCCGCACAGTTGGCTTTCTGTCGTCATTATTGGCGATCAGAGACAGCTGACTCTTGCGCTGCTCCGCCGTCGGCAAATGCTGGATGCGCTCGATTTCCTCCCGGAAAGCGTTGAGATCCTCAAAGCTCAGATAGACCGAGGCAAAGCGCACATAGGCAACTTGATCCATATCGCGCAATTCCTCGAGCACCCACTCCCCGATCTGCGGCGACTTCACTTCGCGCTCGCCGGTTTGCCTGAGTTTTCGCATCACGCTTTCTATTGCATGATCAATTGCATCTGGCGACACCGGTCGTTTGTACAATGCGCTCTTGAAACCACGCCTGAGCTTTTCCTCATCAAAGGGTTCTGGCGTGCCGCCGCGCTTGACCACGTTTGGCATGGCCAGAGCCGCGCGCTCGAACGTGGTATATCGACCCTTGCAGGCTGAGCACTCTCGGCGCCGACGAACCTGGGTGCCGTCTTCCGCCAGCCGCGAGTCGATCACTCGGGTATCGGGCTCATTGCAAAAAGGGCATTGCATGGTCGAGGTCGTTCAGTCGCCCGAAAGAATCAGGCGGCTCCATATACTGGAAAGCGTGCGCAAAGCGCCGATACCTGTTCCTGCACCTGCCCGATCACCGTGTCGAGATCCGCATCGCTGGCAAGTGCGTCAACCACATCCGCAATCCAGCCAGCAATCTGTGCCATCTCAGCTTCCTTGAAACCACGTGTGGTTGAAGCCGGCGAGCCCAAGCGCAGACCGCTGGTGACAAACGCGGATTTGGGGTCGTTCGGAACCGAGTTTTTGTTGACGGTGATGTGCGCACGCCCCAGCGCCGCTTCGGCATCCTTGCCGGTGACATTCTTGGCAATCAGGTCCAGCAGGAACAGATGATCATCGGTGCCGCCGGACACCACCTTGTAGCCACGATCAAGAAACACCCTCGCCATGGCGCGCGCATTGGCCACCACTTGCTTCTGATAGACCTTGAAAGAAGGCTCCAGCGCCTCGCCAAAGGCGACCGCCTTGGCTGCGATCACATGCATCAGCGGTCCCCCTTGAATACCGGGGAAGACAGCCGAATTGAGCTTTTTGTTGAAGTCCTCGCTCTGCCCCTTGCTCAGAATGATGCCGCCTCGCGGTCCACGCAGCGTCTTGTGGGTGGTGCTGGTGACCACATGCGCATGCGGCAAGGGACTCGGATACTCGCCCGCAGCCACCAATCCGGCAATATGCGCCATATCGACCCAGAAGAAGGCGCCAACCTTGTCGGCAATCTCGCGCATGCGCTTCCAGTCCTTGATGCGCGAATAGGCAGAGAAGCCCCCGATGAGAAGCTTGGGCTTGTGCTCCAGAGCCGCTTTCTCCATCTCGTCGTAATCGATCAGACCGGTATCCGTATCCAGTCCATAGGGAACGATCTTGTATTGCTTGCCGGAGAAATTGGCGGGGTGCCCATGGGTGAGATGTCCGCCCTGAGCCAAATTCATGCCCATCACAGTGTCCCCCGGCGAAACCAGTGCCAGGAAGATCGCGGCATTCGCCTGCGCGCCCGAATGCGGCTGCACATTGGCATAGTCGCAATCAAAAACTTTCTTGATGCGATCGATCGCCAACTGCTCAGCGACATCAACGTGCTCGCAGCCACCGTAATAACGTTTGCCGGGATAGCCCTCTGCGTACTTGTTGGTCAACTGAGAACCCTGAGCCTGCATCACTGCCGGACTGCAATAATTCTCGGACGCGATCAACTCGATGTGTGCTTCCTGCCGAGCATTTTCAGCAGCAATGGCAGCAAAAACTTCAGGATCGGCGAGCGTGAGATTAGGTGCGTTGGTAAACATTGAATTTGCGAAGCAATATATGGATAAGAAAAAGGTGTTTTGCAGCCATCCGCGTCTGCAAGTGAATCAGTCAACCACTTCCAACATCAGGTTCAGGGCCTTGCGAGCGGGATCGGCAATTTCCGTTGGCACGCTGATCTTGTTCACCACTTCGCCCGCCACCAGATTGTCCAGCACCCAAGCCAGATGCTGAGGGTCGGTTCGAAACATCGTGGAGCACATGCAGACCGTGGGGCTCATGAACTGCACCTTGACGTCCCTCGCCTTCATCTCCTCTGCCAGACGATCGACCAGATTGAGCTCAGTACCGATTAGCCAGTGATCGCCGGCTTCGGAGGCGCGCACAGTGCGCAGAATGTATTCGGTGGAACCGACAAAATCTGATTTCTGACAGACCTCCATCGAGTTTTCCGGATGGCTGATGACCTTGCCATTCGGATTCGCCTTGCGAAAATTCTCGATGTGCGCCGGTTGGAACATCTGGTGCACCGAGCAAAATCCCTTCCACAGAATGATGCGGGCCTTGTGAATCTCTTCGGCAGTCAGGCCGCCCTGAGGCTTGGAAAAGTCCCAGGTCACCATCTGCTCCAGCGGGATGCCCATCATGGCGCCGGTATTCCGGCCCAAATGTTGGTCGGGAAAGAACAATACCTTCTCGCGTCGCGCAAAGCTCCATTCCAGCACCGCCCGGGCGTTGGAGCTGGTGCAGACAATGCCGCCATGCTCGCCACAGAAGCCCTTCAAGTCAGCGGCAGAATTGATGTAGGTAACTGGCGTTACTTTCTCATCTGGATCAATTAGTTCAGACAATTCCTTCCAGCACTTTCTAACTTTTACCAGATTCGCCATATCGGCCATGGAACAGCCGGCTGCCAGATCCGGCAGGATCACGCTGCGCTCCCCGAAAGTGAGGATGTCCGCGACTTCGGCCATGAAATGCACGCCGCAGAAAACGATGTACTCGGCGGAGGAATTGGCCGCCTGCTGAGACAGCTTTAGCGAATCGCCCGAGTAATCGGCATGTTTGAACACTTCGTTGCGCTGGTAGTGATGGCCAAGAATAGCTAGGCGGTCACCCAGCACATTTTTCGCAGCAACGATGCGTTCGTCGCAGTTGGCATCTTCCAACAAGCTGAACTGATCGAGTTTAAGAACGGCAGACACGTATTAAGGCCCGATTTTTAGGGGGTCGCAAGTTTATCTGATCAGACCGGGTCCAAACGGCCGAAACAGCTGTTTTTTCTTGACGATGGCTTCAAACGCCTCGCTCCACTACACTACGCGCCCCCTTCGTCCGGTCGCAGGCGAAGGATCGTTGATTTTACTGGAGATTTTCATGAGTCAAAGCTTTGAAATTATTGCAGAGTTGCGCGAAAAACAGGGCAAAGGTGCGAGCCGCCGCCTGCGTCGCACAGGTCGCATCCCGGCTGTCGTCTATGGTGCCAACAAGCCCGCGCAGTCGCTCAGCGTGAATCACAACGAGCTATGGAAGCAGCTCAAACACGAGGCCTTTTACTCCAAAATTCTGAACCTGAATGTTGCAGGCCGGACCGAACAGGTCGTTCTCAAGGATCTTCATCGCCATCCAGTGCGCGAAGAAATCATGCATATGGATCTCCAAAGAATTCAGGCTGACGTTGAAATTCGCATGCGGGTTCCACTGCACTTCAGCGGCGAGAAAATCGCCCCTGGCGTCAAGACTGGCGGCGGCATCTTCGAACACATGATGAATGATGTCGAAATTTCCTGTTTGCCTAAGGATCTGCCTGAATTTATCGAAATCGATGTCTCCGCCATGAATGTGAACGACGCCGTGCACATGTCGGATATCAAGCTGCCGGAAGGTGTGGAACTGGTGGACCTGTCCGAAGACAATGATCAGGCCGTGGTTGCCATTCATCTGCCGCGTGCCTCCAAGGCAGATGAAGAAGCGGATGCCGATGCTGCTGCTGATGCCGAAGAGGGCAAAGAGGACGGCGAAGCGAAAGCTGCGGAAGGCGACACCAAGTAATACCGATACAGCAAGCAACATCAGAAAAGAGCCCGCCGGGATGGATATCCCGGCGGGCTTTTCTTTGACTGCGTACGCTGGCTTGGGGCTCTCCATGGGAACTCGCGGAGGCGTATTCGCGCGCATCAGCTGACGGCACAGGGCAAGTGATTTCCCCCAAGGAATATGGGCCCGGGCCGCGCAGCTGGCAGAACCAATCACCCGAGCAAGTTAAGGCATCGACGGTGATCTTAATCCAGCTCGCGCAGCGGGACGCGTTTCAGCAAGGTTTAAAACACGCAAGCTCGTTTTGCCGCCTCAGTCGGCGCATCACTTCGGACACGCTTGATGAACATGCCCCCCAAAAAAAGCCACTTAGCGGGCCTGTACAGCGATGAAATTATTTTTCGATCCGCGAATACATAAACCGCTTATCGGACGGCAGCACGCATTCTACGCAGCAGGCTGCTCTAACCAATACGGTGAATTTCTTTCGCGAAGCGTAGTCTTGAACCACTGACTGATCCGGCAAGGTGTCTGATTCGACACCGCGCATTCCAATTCCCTGCATTAGATATGTGCACTGATGCCTGCGCAAAGATGCTCCGCAGCCCAGGTCGGGAAATTCATCTAAAAGCTCTCGTCCACGATGAGTTTCGTATCTGAGGGGTTTTAGAAAGGACGAAAAGTAGGGACTTAACTTGTGCCAATGTTTTTCATGGCGCCCTCTTCATCGCGTCCTGGCGAACGACTCAGCCAATCTCTCTCTTGCGGAACGCCTCCTTGCTACTTCTGCACATTTTAAAAACGAAAATTTCCGTCTGTACTTGCAACTCATTGGATTTTGGCAAGAGCCCCCCAGAATCTTGCCTAGCCAAAATAAACAAGCGCTGCTAACCTTTTTCTCGCGAGATAACAATAACGATCAATAATTTGGCATCCATAAATTCTCCTTTTTGACGTGCAAAAGTCCTGCACGCAAGGGTCCTGCGCGGTTGAGTTGATTCAACGTGTGGGAGACGAATCAGAAGGATTGCTTAACAGGAGTAACCGATGACCAGACGCGCCGCGCGTATGTACCTCAATAAAACGCTCATT
>JBFJJV010000028.1:0-24491 GCA_041635265.1 Panacagrimonas sp. | reverse complement strand
GCGCGTACTTTCAGCCTCCTCCTGTGGCGTCGCTTCGCGCTATGGCATCGCGACGGATGCCCATTGTCCGCGCAGTGATTTTCATCATGCGCCCATTCTCACTCGGCTTGATGTCTCGCCGACCGCGTGAGGCGCAATTGTAAACAGGGCTTTCGGGGAGCGGACGGCAAAAAGCCGACCCTGATTGCCCAGAGTCGGCCTTGATTTTGCTCGATCAGACGCGCTTATCGCAGCTGAATATTTTCACCCACCACGCGCACTCTTGAACCAATGGACAGGGCCGAGGCATCGGCAATGTTGACGGTTCGATACCCACCAGTTTCCATGTTTACACCAACGGCATAATAGGTGGTGCCTCGTGCACGCTTCTCGACTTCATGGCCCGCGGCGCCGCCTGCAATCACGCCAGCCGCAGTTGCGACGTCCTTGCCCTTGCCGCCACCAAACTGATGTCCGATCACCCCACCGGCAATTGCTCCAACCACTGCCCCCATGCCACTTCCAGTGCCTTTTTCCTTCACCGGCTCAATGGAGGCAATTGTTCCGCACTCATTGCAAACCTGAGGTGGAGGTGGAGGTGGAGCAGAAGTACGCGGTTGAGGCGCATGCACATGAGTGGTTGGCTTCGGCGCTGGCGCTGGCGCTGGCTCGGCAACGACTTTTTCAGCCGAGCCGGCATCCGCAGATTCTTCCGTGTCGTCAGTGGTGGCATCTCCTGAGGGTGGCGCACAGCCGGCCAAGGCAAGCGTGAATGCAATTCCCAGTGCGATCAATAATCTTTGCAACATGACAATCTCCCTTGTGAATTGGGCTGTCCAGCCAAGTGGCGGGCAGCGCATGTAACTGCATGTGTATCATCGCCGCAACGACTTAACCGAGCCTGACCCGCGCTCGCCACTGGGAATGAGCTGGAACGCAAGGCTATATTGGCTGGACGCTTTGATGACGACTCTATACCTTTACGATAACGAGCGCAGCGAATACATGGACGTCGCTGTTTATTGAAAATGAGTGATCGCTAAGCCATGTCATTAACCGCATCTGCGATGCTGCCCCTGGGGACACCAGCACCCGCATTCTCTCTGCCGGATACGGTCAGCGGCCAGACCTGTTCACTTGAACAATTGCGCGGCGAGCGCGGCACGCTGATTATGTTTATCTGCAACCACTGTCCTTACGTATTGCACGTCAATGACGAATTGGTGGCTCTGGGCAGTTATTTAAAGGCACAAGGCATCGGTGTCGTCGCCATCTCGGCCAATGATGCGGAGACTTATCCTGAGGATGGGCCAGTCCGCATGAAGCAACACGCTCAGGCGCAGGGCTACCCTTTTGTCTATCTATACGACCAGAGCCAGTCTGTAGCGAAGAGTTATGTCGCCACTTGCACCCCGGATTTCTTTCTGTTCGATGCGGAACTCCAGCTGGTCTACCGAGGGCGACTGGATGCCTCAACTCCGGGCAATGGCAAACCGACCGATGGCGCTGATCTGCGCGCCGCCGCCGCCGACCTGCTTGCCGGCAGGGATGTGCGCTCCGAGCAGCTTCCCAGCATGGGTTGCAACATAAAATGGCGCCCAGAGAAACTATGAGCCTCTGAGGCGGCCAGCGGGTCGGTGGCATGGTCCTCGCTGTTCAAGGCCTAATGCCTGAACAGTTGGAGAGCTTCGTGACCGAAAAAACCCCATCTCGCCTGCTAATAATGCTCCTGATTGGAGCGATCTTATTGACGGCAATAATGGCCTTAGTGCCTGAAAATGGTAAAGAAAGTATAAATGCGCCAAACCCGGGTGCGATTACTGCGTCCAAATCTCAGCTGTCCACTCCGTAAGATAGTGGATGCGACAATGCGGCCCTGAGAATGCAATCAGCAGGCGCAGCAGGTCCGGCATTGTCAATTTTTGTCAGTATGGTTCGATTTTTCTGCTTATGTTCCTAGACTCTTGGCGGTGCGATCAATCTCAGGTTTTCTCTTCGGGGCTCCGCAGAGCGCCGCGCAAGCGGTAATTCAGCCAGTTTTCTGATCGAGCAGGGCACCATCTCCTAAGCCTGAATGAAGGCCAGCCGCTTGTCAGCCATCGTCCCCTCTGCGCAAGCTGGGTCGGAAATGCCCCAGGGGGCTGTCGCTGGCGCCCCTGGCCATAGTGGACATTGCTCTCCTGCCGCCTGATTGCAGACATTGATGAGGATATCTATCCGTGGCGCCCCGGCCTGGGGAAATTCGTCCCAATTCTTGGATCTCAAGGCCTCGATATTAGCGCCCCGGCTCCGCAACAGTTCCAGTGCGAACGGATTGGGCGCATCCTTGGGGCTGACTGTCGGCCGAAAGCCCTCTCAGTTTTCCACCATTGATCGCAGGATCATTGCAAAGTGACTCTGCCAGAATGGATCGGGCTGAGTTACCTGTACACAGGATCAGGACATTCGTTATTTTCGCGGGGCTCGTCATTGGAAATCAGCTCAGGGAGCGGCATCAGGCCGCTTGGGCCAGAATAATCAAGAAAATCGTAACGACGAACTCTACCTGTAAATGAAATCAAGTAAATCGAATGACTTCAAAGACTAGCGTGATCTATACGGTTGGCATGGAGCCAGCTGGTGCACGGCGCTTCAAGGTACGTTGCGATGTTTCACGGCAGCTTGGTGACGGCGCGTGGCTGTTCCGAATGCCGGCCTGGATTCGCGGTAGCTACCTGATCCGAGATCTTGCCAAGCATGTATTCGATCTCAGAGCCTACCGCAAGGGTTTGCCGGTCCAGATCGAGCGGATTGACAAGTCGTCATTTCGAATTCCAGCAGGTTCTGGGTCGGCGCGCATCGAGTATCAGGTTCATGCATCAGACCCATCGGTCCGCAAAGCCTTTCTCAACGATCAACGCGGTTTCTTCAACGGCAGCTCTCTATTCTATTGTCCGGAAGCGCTCAGACAGTTCCCCATGGAGCTGTGTGTTGAAGCCCCCAAGGCGCATGAGAACTGGAAGATCGCGACCAGCATGAAGCCGATTGCGATAGATGCGCAGGGCTTCGGCCGCTACTGGGCGGAGAACTACGATGAACTGATTGACCATCCGTTTGAAATAGGAACATTCAGCCGGCATCGTTTCGAAGTAGATGCGATCCCTCATGAGCTGGTGCTGGCGGGTCGCAATGATGCCGACGCCGATGTCGATCGAGTCGTGTCAGATCTTGAGCGAATCTGTACTGCACAGCGCGAAATGTTCGGCCGCGAGCCGATGCTGGACAACTACCTTTTCCTCACCAATGTGGTGAACATGGGCTACGGCGGTCTCGAGCATCGCGCCAGTTGCGCGTTGATCTGTTGCCGAAATGACTTTCCGCGTGTGGGCGATCCCGCGCAGAGCGGCGAGTATCGAAACTTTCTTGGCCTCTGCAGTCATGAATATTTCCATCTCTGGAACGTCAAGAGAATCACTGCGGAGCGGTTCAAGTCATCTGATCTTTCTCGCGAAGCCTACTCAGAAGACTTGTGGCACTACGAAGGCGTTACTTCGTATTACGATGATCTTTTTTTGCTGCGCTCGGGCTGTGTCGATGTGCCGACCTATCTTGATCTGTTAGCGCAGACCGCCACCCGTGTACAGCGTAGTCCGGCACAGCACCGACAGTCGTTGGCCGAGGCGAGCTTCGAAACCTGGATCAAGTTCTATCAGCCTGACGATAATAGCCTCAACGTCAATGCCAACTACTACTCGAAAGGCGCTTTGATGGCGTTATGCCTTGACTTGACCTTGCGGCGTGATTCGCAGGTGACCTTGGACGCAGTGATGCAAACGCTTTGGAAGCGTTATGGCCAATCTGGTGAGGGCGTACCTGAAGGGGGCTTGGCAGCAGTGGCTCAGGAGATTTCAGGTTTGGATCTCACGTCATTTTTTTCTCAGGCGCTCTACTCGACTGGCGAACTGCCGTTCTCAGAGCTGTTGGCGCTGTTCGGTATTTCAGCTGAACGGCGCGCAAGCACCTCCCCTATCGACATCGGCGGACGAACGCTGGCGACGGCAAGGGCCTGCTGGACCGGCCTTCGCATGCAAACCGGCAGCATGGTAGTGACTCATGTCATGGACGATAGTCCAGCCCAGGATGCGGGGCTTTGTGTAGACGATGAGCTGGTCGCGCTAGATGCCCTGAAGCTCACACCTCAGCAATGGCACAAGCAGCTGGAACTAATCCCGGCAGGTCGGCCAGCCCAGTTGCATTACTTCAGGGATAACGAACTGCGAAGCGTTCTGATCACACCAATTGAACATCCAATGGATACCTGGACTCTGGTCTTGGCCGAAATAAAAGATAAAGAAATCGCGGCGCGCCGGAAAGCCTGGCTCGGTGTTTGAGATAGCCTCGTCGTCTCTGCCGGCAGAGCAGGCGCGATCACCTAAGCTACTAACAGAGACCGATGAGGGCGAAACTTCCCCTCCGCGCAACTGCGGCAGCGAGCAACCTGAACCGGATCAGTTGATCAGGCGGCTTCGACGGCGAGGGCGTCTCTGAGTCGTCTGAGAAGCCCTCCTCCGTCTCCTCGATAGGAAGATCCATGCATACACGCAAGAACCCCGGGCTCCAGCCGGGCTAGGCGGTCGACAATTTGGCTTCCGTTGCGCACCGGGGCATAGGCAAACTCTCGTCGCATGAGCTCACTTGGCTCCCAAATAGCGTCGGCAGATTCCGTCAGTGCGGGAACATCATGCCCAGGTTGGGCGAGTAGATCCCCGCAAAAGAGGACGCTGTCTGTCTCGTCGAAGAGATAGCCGCATTCCATCCCATGCGGCACATGAGGCGCGTCCATCCAGCGCACGGTACGTCGCCCAAGGCTTACGGTCTCCCCGTCGGCAAGGCCCCGCGGCGCGCGATCGGCGACGTCGGAAACCGAAACCATAACTCCGAGTTGCCCACACAGTGCCTCGGCCTTGGGTGCCACGGCCAGCCACTCGTTCATTGCGCCGCATTCGTCCGCCTCGAAATGCGAAAAGGAAATCCAGCGCAGGCGCTCGACCGGCATCACGTGTTGAATTGCTTTAAGCGTTGCAGGAAACAGACGACGCGGCCCTGTATGAAAAAGCAGCGGATCGTCATCTACCAGCAAGAATTGATTGAATGTGAAACCGCCGGGCATGATTTCAGGACTAACTGGCGTGCTTACACGGAAAAGCCCTTGGCCGATCTCGGCAAGCGTTGTGCCTGTCACGTCATCGATTATTTTCATGTGCTCTCCTCGTTCTTTGTTATTGAAAAAACACGCTTAAAAAAACTGGCCGAGATGCGCCAGAGCAGGCGGGGAGTGCCCTAGCTTTCGACTGAGTTGCCAGCCATCTCATTGCGAAATCAGATTCAGGGCCTCGCGGATGTGCCCCATTCTCCAGTGAGCGGAAGTCGAACGAACCAGCGAACCGATGAATCATGGCACCCTCCCGGCCGCAGACTCAAAAAGACAAGCCTGTAGAGGCATCTCCGCACTGGCCAGAATTTTCCAAAAACCGGTGCCCCGCATTTCCCGGTATGCAGCGAAGATCCCGATGGCGCCGATATCTGTCGTCTGGCTCCGGAGCAGATGGAAGCGCGTATCGAACGATACGCCTCGTTCTCAAGTATTCCTAGCCCGACGCGCCCTTAGTACACGGCGGAGTCATCGCTTATTTGGAGAGCGAGTCGTATTCCGGGAGCAAGGGGCTGGGAAGGACCAGAAAGAACGATTTTGGCGTGCTCATTCGAATCGGCATCGGACAGCCAAGCGCTGGTGGCTTCCGCCGGTAGCGCAAAAAACCGCCGGAGCCGACACGGCCTACGTGTCTGCTCCGGCGGTGCCTTGAAGTTTAAACTTTGGCAGTCGGCCTAGAACTGGTAGCCCACGAAAAGCATCAGATTGTCGCGATCACGTTGGGAGTCCAGATTGGTGTCGAGGAAATGCGTGTAGCGAATTTCCGCATTGTAGGTCGACAGATAGTCAAAGCGAATACCGAATAGGCCGATCAGTCGATCTTCCACAAAGTTCTGTCCAAGTCCGGGAGAAACGCCTTCAAAATCGTGGAAAACGGCGGTCAGGAATTCGGTGTTCACTCCCCAGAACAGGCTGTCGTAGCGGGTCAGAGCAACGGCGCGATAGCCGAAGGAGTCCTGAGTTCCGAAGCCGCGTGTCGCCTGCTGCGTAGGATTCTGGCGGAAGGTTGCCGTGCTGCCATTCGTACTAGGGTCGTTCGGGTTTGTACGCACGTCCAGAGGGTTGATGCCGATGCTGCCGTCGGCGCCCGAAGAAATATGCGTATTGACTTCGCCGCCCTGAAACTGAAGTTCATCAAGCTCGGGGAAGTCGAAAACATGCGTCCAGCCGCTCTCAAAAAGGAAGGTGAGCTGAGAGGCGTTGACCCAGTTGTCGCCACCGATCAGACGTAGCCAGGTGATGCCCAGCTGGCCGACTTTCATCCGCTCGTAGCCGGGAATGTACTGGTTGGGCTGGACCGTGTTGCCCCTGTAATTCGTCTCCAGGAAATCTGGCACTGCATCACGTCGGCCCGGAACCGGGCCGAAAGCCTGAGCCGGGAACGCGGGCTGCAGAGCAGCAAAAATCAGATCCGTCGTGTGTATCTGGATCGGTAGATTGTCGCGAAACACATACTCGCCAGACAGCGCCCAACCCGCCACGTTGGTGTTGAAAGATGCACCCCACATATTGATGTCTTCGGGATACTCGATGAGCAGACGCACACTGCCCGCTGGCAGAAGCTCCTGTCCCGGCACGAAACTACAGGTAGGATTTGGTATCGGGGTGTCGCTCAGGCAGGTCTGATCTGCCGCGATAGCGCTCGCATTGGGGACGCGCGAGTGATAGCGGGCATAGTAAAGGCCAATTTCAGTGCCGTTGTTGAAGTCTTCCAAGTAGGAGCGGAAGGCGATGCCATACTGATCGCCGCCCTGGGGTCGACGGTCGCTCTCCGCCTGAGAATCGCGCAGCAATGTGCGATCGGAGGTGGACCCTGCCCGTCCGAGAATGTCGTCCGAATTTCGCGACGGGTTGTACAACTCGTTCGGGTCCTCCGGCTGCTTGCCGAAGCTGAGCATGGCGTACTGGCCGCCCGGACCAACCGTGTCAGAAACCGAAAAGAAGGTGCCCGGAGCGTCGGCAAGAATCGGTTTCCAGCCGTACTGGTAGAAGGTTTCGAAGCCGATGCTGTCGGTGAGCTGGCCATTGATCGAGATCATGCCAACGGGCTGAGACAGCTCTTTAATGTCGAAGCCCGGGATGCGCAGGCGCGACTGGTCGGGCGGATTAATCACGTTAAGCGAGTTGAGCAGCAGGAAGGCACTCTCACCCCAGTTGATGACGTGGTTGCCGACCTTGATATTCATATCCCGGTCGAACACCTCGAAGGGATAAGAGACGAAGAAGTCGAGGAATTTAAAGTCAAAGCCGACCGCTTCCTTGCCCTTGTCGGACAGGTCAGTCCGCGCTGGTTGGGCCGTGGTGTCCGGATGGATCTCTTCATGGCTTTGGTAGAGAGGATCATAGAAAATCAGGGTGCGCGCAAAAAAATTGGCCTCGCCAATTGACCAGCCGATATCCGTGGTCAACTTCGTCGCGGCGTGGACAACGTCGCCCTTCTCAAAGCTCAGATTGCCGTTGTCGCCATTGGGATTGTAGGACCCGGGAGCGTCAACAAAGCGCTGGTTTGGAGCGGGATTGGTCGTGCTATTGCAGGTGTCCCCGGTGAACATGGGGTTGCTGTCAGGCGACCCCGGAACCCGCTGAACGCATAAGCCTGGGTTTAAGCTGGACTTGCCGACAAGCGACTCGTCGCGGTTCTGCATGCGGATAATCGTGCCGGCCGTGACCAGATTGTTGATGCTAATCGGGGTGTCGAAAAGGTCTATTTCAAAGGCGGATGCGGTCAGTGGTAGCAGCCCGGCCACAGCCAGCGTGGCGACAAGCGACTTACGAGAACGCAGATTGAAAGTTTTCATGATTTGGATCGCCTCCAGGCAGAATGTTCTCTGAATTGCGTCTGTTTATTGCTTGTTTTTGTGCTTGCTATGCCCCTGATCCGCACAATATTTGTTCGGATCAGGGGCCTGACAGTTGCCATTACGCCTCGATTACTTGGTCGCCATTCGCTTTACTGAACCGGTCGTGAAGTGATCGAGATCAAAATCTTCCAGCTTGAGGAATGGTGACTCGTTGCTCAGCTCCTGCACCAGATAACGATTGGACTGCAAGTCGTAAACCGTGCCGCCGACGGGAGCCACATGCTTGAGCCAAGGCGCCTGGAACTGATGCGTCTCCTGTACGCGCCACAGCTCATCGCGCTTGTCATAGCAGTCAACAGCCAGAATGGTCCAGGTATCTTCATCCACATAGAAGGTACGACGTTTGTAAATATGCGAAGTACCCTCATTGAGAGTGGCATCCACGACCCAGACCCGATGCATTTCATAGCGTGGCAGGTCCTGATTCATGTGATTCTTCTTGGCGATATCGCTGTACTTAAGCGAATCGTCGCCCAACTTCACCGAGTTGTAGGGAACGATCATTTCCTTCTTGCCCACCAGTTTCCAGGTGTAGCGATCAGTTGCACCGTTGAATGCGTCAAGCTGATCGTTGGTGCGCAGACCGTCGGCACCGGTGCCCGGATTATCATAGGCCACGTTTGGAGCCAGACGAATGCGACGCTGTCCGGGGTTATAGAGCCAAGCTTTGCGCTGCTCCTTGACCTGATCCATGGTTTCATGGACCAGCAGCACATTTCCTGCCTGACGCACCGGCGCGGTGGTGAACTGAAGGAAGTAGAGCACGATGTTGTTCAGCGATTCAGGTGTTACACCTTTCTGGTTGTACTGGAACCGCACGTCTTCGCGCAAAACATAGGGCTGGAATGAGCCGTTGGATTGCACCGCGAGCTGCGCGTTATATCGCTGGATGGAAACGCCGCGAAAACGCAGCTTGTGATTCCAGATCACTTCCTTGCCTGACTTCGGAATCGGGAAAGGAATGCCGGTAATGGCATTGATCAGACTTTCACCGTTATTGCCCAATTCAGCGTTCAGCGCATTTTTCTTGGTCGCCTCAGCAACCCAGTCCGGTACTGCTGCCGTACGCCGCGAGGGGTAGACGATCATTTTGTAGCTACTGGGGAAGCGTGCAAGCAAGGCCTTGGCACCCGCTGTCAATTTGTCGCTGTACTTGCTGACGTCCGCGTTGGTGATGGTGTACAGCGGTTTGTCACCACTGATTTCCGGAAACGTATTGGGATCGCGTTCTTTTCCTTTGGCCGGTTCCTTGTCCCAGACATGGCCGCCTTTCCATTCCGGGATGGAGCCATCCGAATTCGCGGCCTTGATGCCGCCAGTGGGGGTCAATTCAGTGCCCAGCTTTGCCGCTTCTTCCGCGCTGACCTTTGCATTCGCTGCCAGTGGTAACGTGAGCGAAATGCCCATGACCGCCGCGCCAAAAAACTTTTTCATATTTGAATCCTCCATATGCCAGTCGTATAGATTAATGCGATGCAATAGTCGGAAAGCAACTGCCTGCCAAATTGCCGAAATCGACTCGATCCTGCTCTCACTTGCGTTCTACTGCTTCTGTCAGCATTAGGAACGCCCAATCTGAACTGGGGCTGACAATTCCCTGAGTCAGATGATGCGCGGTGCTCACAGGCCGCTTGGCCGGTCGCTGAATACAATATAGCGATTTTCCGGGGACATGATTGGCTCAACAGTGGGGGGCGTATGGCCGAGCGGCAAGCATGCGCGAAAATCTACAGCTTTTGCCCTTGCCGACGCTGAAGGCGTTCGGCGCGATCTTTGTCAGAGGCCCAGATTACTTCGGGGAAGAGCAATGTCCGCAGCAGCCCGATCAGCATCCACAGATAACTGGTTGAGAAGACAATGCCGCAGAAAATCGAAACCCACTCGAAATTGATGGACACGAATTTGATGCCCCACCAGGACATCACATCGGTCAATGATGCTGCGAGACCGGCGGGGAATACCCATTGGTAGCTTTTGAGGTGGTTGAATTGCATTGAGAACGGAATACCCACGATAAAAAAGCTGGTGGTGAATCCGAACAGATGGGCATGGGTAAAGGCGATCAGCTTGCCCAATGACATTTGCGAAAAGTAGGCTTCGGCCGAACCGTGGATCCGCATCTGGTACCAGATCTCTGCCGCGCCGAAGCAGAATGCGACGCCAAACATGCCCACTGCCATGGCAATGCCACGTTTCACAGCCGGGGGAAGATTGCGCAGATTCAGATCAATACTGTGGCTGCCATACGGCACCAGCCACCAGACTTGTACCAGTATGGCGAAGTAAAAAGCGAACAGGGCAATCGGTCCGCCGATGGTGAGCCATTTGCTTTTCTCCGGCGGCAGTTCAATAACGGCTGCGCTCTGAATCGGCGCATCGCTGAAGAAATCGAAATCGTCGCTGCTCGCCTGAGCCTGTTCAGCTCCCACCCGCGCAGACTCGCTGGCCAGGGCGTCGTCGGCAGCGGCAAGTGCGAGATTGCGCACGCCTAGCAGTGCCAGGCTGAATAACAGCACTAGCAGAAGAGAGGGCAGGGCCTTAGGCACTCTTTAGTCTCACGTACACCAGTGTGCCTGCTTTCTTGACCGCTTTGCTAATCGCGGCGCCAACGTCATCGCCCGAAGCTTCGGGCAATTGGTCCAGTGACAGGCCCTCAAATGCGGCATAGATCTGGTGATTCGCCGCTTCCGGGACATGGGATGTGTTCAGAGCCTGCACCGTCGTGATCTGTAGTTTGCGATCTGTGGCCAGCAACAGAAAAAAGCTTTTCCCCCCATATTCGGCCGAAAAAATGATGGCTGTTCCCGCTGGCCGTCGGTCCACCAGAGGGATGTAAATGGTGTTTTCATCAGCTGAGCTCAAGATGGCGCCCATTGATCCAGCGCGCTCAATGTCTGCCTCGGTCAGCAGTGCATCTTTGGGCAGATAGGAGCGGATGCCGGGGAATAATTTCTGCACTTCCACGGGAATCAGGCTTGCGATATCCAGCCAGTTGCCTTTGTCCGCGGGGGTCGACTTCTCTGAACCCGGGTTGGCCTTGGCAATGGCCTCTTCGCCGTTGGCGTGTCCGTCAGCGTCGCCGTCGAGGCCAGCGATCTGGTCAAATGATGACAGTTTCATGCCTGCGCTCTTGAACTGTTCTCCGTAGCCATTCAGGGGAGTGCCGCCGCCGTCCTTGTGGCAGGCATTGCAGGACGGTGGATAGCCATATTGCTGTTTGAAATAGCGAGCAAACACCGGTTCGCATTGGGCTGTGGAGCTGAACAGCAGCGCAGCCAGCACCATGGATATGTGCGTCGGTTTCATCCTTCTATCAAGTGCTCGCGGCATCACTTTGCGTACCCTGGTTTGAATTGTCGAAGGCGTCATAGTTCAGAAATCGAACATTGCGGGTATCACATCACGCATTTGAGTCAGCAATTCCGGATTCTGCGCCAGCTCCGCTTCGAGCGCCTCTCGTTGTGCTGAATCGGCTGGCGGCATCAGTGTGCTGGCTTTTTCCGTGTTGATATAGCGCTTCCAATCCAAGGCATCGCGAATTGCCGTAGTTTGCTCGATCGCGGCGAGCACCATCTCTTCATTGTCTCCGCCCATAAAATTCAAGCGCTTGGCCGGATTGCCACGATGGCAGGCAAAGCAGTGACGTTCAAAGGGCTCCAACACTGAGCCTGAGGCTATCTCCAGTGGCGGCGCTGTTGCCGCCGTTGCCACAGACATCTCGGCAGTGTCGAGGCAGCAGTAACTCAGTCCGGCGGCGGGGTCATCGGTTCCCGCTGCGCCGACCAAGGCCTGCATGATCTGAACACGTGAGAACGGTTTTGCGCTAAAGGTCTCGGCGGGCAAGCGTTCAATCCGATCAATCATCATTTGCCAATTATTGCCAGATGCAGCAAACAAGGTGTCGCGGTCTGAATCGGTGAAGAACTGCGCCAGTCCGTAGACGCCGTCAAGATCGTTCGCGGTCAAGACTCGCTTCACCGGCCGTGGCGTCAGTGGATCCAGAGGTGCCGGCAATTTCGGCAATTTATTGAATGCATCCAGATCTTCATTATCTCGCGCGGCAGCCGGCGGATCCGAACGCAAGGAGAACATGCCGCCAATCTTCTGTCGCAGCGAAGGCGCTTCCTTCAAGGGGTCGCGGTTGTGCAAATCATTGTTGGGAATGGGGATGCCTTCCTCTGGCCAATGCATCGCTTGCAGCCTGCGCAGCACTTTCACATCGCTATGATCGTTTCCGACACTCGCGGGATCATCGAGAAATGCGAGCGCCAGTTTGAGCATGCGGCGGCGACAATCATTGCCGGCTTCGCCGCAGCCGTCCAGCCAAATTCGTTGCATGACCGTGATGAAGTTGCCGACATCGGTCAATTCGTCGATGCGTTCTGCTGTCGAGAGTGCTTGTACCGGTGCTGCGCCAAGATAGGGCTCGGGCCCACGCGCCTCGACGATCTTGCCTGAAATTTCGGGCTGAGCATTGGTTTCCTGCCATGGTCTGACCGAGAAGATCGGCGCTCCTCCCTGGTGACAGGTCAGGCAGATATCGCGCCGCGCATAGACAATTCGGGGCGCGCAGCCCTCGCAGTAATTCTGTACCAGCTGAAATTCGAAGCGACCTGCTAGTTCGTTGTAACTGATGACCTCGATTTCATTGGCGCCTTCGGTGAAGCCCAGAAACAGCTGACCGCGCGGTGCAATGCCAATGGAGGATGCGGTGTTGGCGGCGTGATAGTCTGCGGCAAAGACCACGCGCGGCAGTGCAAAGTCGGCGCTGGCTTTGAGGAGTGAGCGGCCAAGGGGAATCATTAAGGCCAGTGGCGCGTCTTCGCCGGGAGCCTGCGCCTGAATCAGGGCAAGCAAATTCTCGAAGGGAAAGGGCAGGCCATCGTTCTGCGCCAAAAGATGATCGAATAGGGAACGCGTCCCCTCGGGGGGTAGATCGGATTGCGCGATGTGCTGTTTCGACACCGGTCCCAGTTTTACACTGCTGCGCTGTCTGAGTTCGCTGATGTCTGCGTGGCTCCCGCCGCCCAATATCCACCAGGTGCCGACTGTCAGCGTCAGGATCAGCAGCACTCTCAATAGCCATTGCATCAGGCTTTATTGCAGGCGGTAAATATCATATTGACCGTATTCGATCGGGTGCTTACATCAGCTTCAGGAATTCGCGCAAGGCGAGTTTTTCGTCGGCGGAAAGAGAAACACCAAACTGATGCCCTTTGTTCTCCACTAGGTCGTCGCACTTCATCGTCGCGGGCCGATGCGGATTGAGACTGGCGAAATGGCCGATCGGCGTCCCCTTGGAAACAGGCAGCTTGATCAGTCCCTGGCCGTCCTCCCGCAAGGCCAGTTTGAAGTCCATCGAAACCTTGCTCACCTTCTGCGGGCGGTGTCCGGTGATATTCGGATTGTCCGAGCGCATCAGCTCGTCAAAGGCCATTTCAAATTGCCTGATGCGGCCGCCGACGGTGTAGTCAACAGTCTTTTTATCATCAAGATAAGTCAATTCGCCGATGGCGTTGTTATGCAGGAATGGTGCTGTCGCCCACACGCTGAGCAGCGAGATGTTGCGCAGATAACCGGAGCCACCTTCTATATTTTTCTGGCCAACCTGGACGCCACCGAGTCCTGGTATCAAACGGTTGAGCACGACCGGCACAGAACCAGGCGAGGGACGCTTTTTGAAATCCTCCGAAGAAAATTCTTCGAAAATGTGCCCTTCATTATGGTTGTCATGCAATGCCCGGCACATGTTGGTTCCGATGATATTGAAAGGGACCGGCTCGTCATTACCGAGCCAGTCCTGACCATAAATGCCCTTCTCGGCGAATTGGCGCGGGCGGAGTTGCCCGTCTTTGTCCACCTTCAGGAACTTGGTTTTGAATTCCTCCGATTCACGGACATCAGCTGAGAATTCATAGATCCAGTAGTCCTCTGCCCCGAACACGTGGCCCTCGTAAAAGCGCTCCATGGCTGCTTTGTCGGCTCGAATGTTCTCGGGTGCGACCTTGGAGCTATGACAGCTCGCGCATTCTCGAACGAAGATTTTGCGCCCAGCTGGCACCTTGGATAGATCAATATGGCGTGCGCCAGGTGAGCCATCCAGATCATTGGAGCGCAGCAGATAGGTCGGGCCACCGGTAATCAGAAAGGCCGCAAGATCCTCCATCTTGGCATCGGCATAGTTCCAGGCATCGCAATCTTTGGCGCACTGGGCGATGCGGAAGGGCTTTTGTTTAGCGGACTCGCCGAAGAAGCTGCCCGGGGTCGGGAAGTTAGGAGTCCAGCACTCTTCCGTGCACATGCCGATATTGACGTAGACACGAATGAGGGCGAGATGATCGCCCACCGAATCTTCGCCACCCTTGAGCACGTTTTGGGTCAGCCCCTTCCTGAGCTCGCCAGTGACCGGATCTTTCATCGTGTGTTCGCGCACGATCCGGTTGTGGAAGTCCATGATGTTGTTCTGGGTTCCGGGGTTGTTCTGGAAATCGTTGGCCACCAGCGAAGTGTCGATCGTTCCTTTGCGACCCGCTTCCAGAGCAATGCGGGCCAGTGAATCCTTCGGAGCCCCCTGGAAAAACATTTCCGGCTGATTGATGTGCTGGTTGCCGATGGTGGCGGACAGGTTTTCCCACTTCGGTTCGTTCGGGTTCGCGGGAGGGTTGGTCGGATCAACGCCCACATGGCACTGCACGCAGGGATGGCCGATGACATAGCGTAGGTTCTTCTGCAATTCGTCATCGCGATAGGGTGAGTTGCGCGGGTCAAATACGACATTGCCTTTCTTGTCCTTCGTGGGATCAGCGTAATACTTGCGGTAACCCAGCACCCCGCTCGAATGCGGATCCGGACAGCGGTCCCACCAGAAAGTCGATTCATCGCCTTGGGTGCAGTCGGGGTCGTTGATCAGTCCGAATTTTGTAAAACGCTCGCTGCGCGTTCGCGTGTCCAGCCACGGATACCAGATATCCTTGATGCCTTCTGGCGTGGTGCGGGAGAAGTGCAGATAAATCTCGTCCTGATTGCCGAAGGTGCCCTTGAACCAGACATCCCGGCCGCGCCGCACCTGCTGGCGCATTTTCTTTGCCCTCGCCGGATCACTGGCTTCGACGTCCTTGAACAGGCTGTTGATGTAGCGACAGGACTCCGCGTCGTAGCCCGTGGGCTGGGGCTTGTCGCAGGGCGGTGGCGCGGCCTGCGGAATGCCCTCGTATTTCCACACTATCGGGCCCTGCCATTCGTTATAGAAGTGCTGCGCGCCGTCGGGCCACACCTTTCGCGCGGCAAGCGTATTGTAGAAGTTCTCTTCGAACCAGTCGCGACGCTGATTGAGCTCCGGCGTCCCTTTGTAGATCCCTAGCGGCAGGATGTTGCGTTCGGCCAGGTCTTCGAGCGCGACCGAGCGTAATGTTTTGCTGTACGGCGCCTCCGGAACGGGGTACTTGCCGGTCTGTGGCCAGTAGTGGTCAGGCGGATTGCCGTTGCTGTCCAAAGGTACCGGTTCTTGTGCCTGAGCGAGATCGCTGTAGCCGAGCGCGAAGCTTACGAGGGCAAGAATCGCGGTTGCGGATTGTTTGTTCAGCATCGGGGTCCCCTGAGCATGTCGTCAGCGCAGTAGTACAGCTGCGTCTTTGGACAGTCTATTCCCCTAACCTGGCGTCGGCGAGAGCGCCAGAGCGACGGCTTTAGGTCTGTGTGGCCAAGTGCTGCCGCAAAACGCGTATACGCGCCTGTCGCTCTGCTTCGCTATAAGGCAGGGCGGGAAGTGCTCCCCACACGGGAGCGGGCCACGCCGGATCCTCCTCAAAACGGACGATATGATGAATATGAAGTTGTGGAACCATATTTCCCAGCGCGGCGACATTCAGCTTGTAACCCTTGAACGCAAGCATCATGGCTTTGCTTAGCGTTGCCGATTCCGCCAACAGGGTGCGCTGATCGCCATCGGACAGCTCATAGATCTCTCGAATGCCCGTGCGTCTGGGCACCAGCACGCACCAGGGGTAGCGAGCGTCATTGAGCAGCAGCAGCCGGCTCAGTTTCCAGTCCGCGACGGTGAAGCTGTCCTCCGCCAGACGAGGATGAAGCTGAAATTCGTTCATGGGAAGCCCGGCTAGCTCGGCAACTCAGAGGCGCGCGACCTGCGCAGAGGCGAGGCTGCGGTTCCCACCTGCTTTCTGAGCAGCCTCCAGGGCGCGCATGGCCGCAGAGACGGCCTGGTCAATATTCCCCCGCGATAGATTCTCGGCTGTAGTGCTGTCAATGCCTTGACTCAGGGTCAGCACCTGATTCGGGGCCTCTGAAAACGGGATTTGAAGATTCTCCACTGCCAGGCGGATGCGCTCTGCGGTATTTGCCGCACCGGCCGCGTCGGTTCCGTAGAGCAGGGTGACAAAGCGTTTTCTATTGTACCGGCCGACGCAATCGGATGGCCGGTGCAGGGAATACTGGGTTGCCAGCGCCGCCGCCCGAATGCCACGGTCCAGTGCAGCAGGGCCCTCGCGGCGGGCAAAAACATCCAGTTGATCCAGTTCAGAGATGATGACGCTGACCGGCACTTGTGCGCGCATGGCGCGGCGCCACTCGCGATCGGCAATTTGATCAAATTTTCGGCGTGCCAGCGCCCCTGTCTGAGGATCGTGTAGTACGTCGGCGCGCAAGCGCAAGCGGTCTTCAAGTAGTGTGGCCAAGGCCTCCAGCGCAGATTTCCCAGCGCGGCTCAGCTTGCCGACCTCCGTGTCCATCAGGCACAGCGCGCCAATGGGGCTGTCGCCACGGCCACGCAAGGTGATGCCGGCGAAATAGCGTATTCCCGGTCCGCTGCACACTAGAGGATCGCTGGCGAGCTGTGCGTCTTTGCGCGCATCTTCAATGATCAGAAGGCCATTTTCCCGAAGCGTGCGCCTGCCGAATTCGGAATGTTGTGGCAGTTCTCGCGAAATATTGCCATGAGCGGAGGCCAGAAATTGCCGGTCTCCATCCATTACCCAGAACGCGGCCATGGGTGCGCCGCCGAGATTGGCCAGCAGGCTGGTCAGGCGATCCAGGCCTTCTTCATCACTGCTTGAAGACAGGCCTAGTTCATCTACGCAGGGGAGGGTCGCGGAGGGCTGCGAATTTTCAGAATCGCTTTGCATGAAAGAAATCTGGCAGAAACTAGCGGCAATCTTAGCCGCTATTCGCTTATTTAGCAGTCGCTATGGCATGCCTCAATTTCGCTGCATTCCATGCGACTGCCGGAGCTTGGCTGCGCTTGGCAGCGTTTCGCTTTGATATTTGCATCCTGCTGCCACCCGCAGACGGAACCTACGATCGTCGTTTCATCGCGGGCAATTCCTGCCGGGCCAAACTTCATGGCCCGGCCGCCAAGCGCGCCGCAGTACGCTGACCGGCAGTTGGGCATGGCAAGCCGCCATATTCAAGGTTTTGCGCAGCCAGGCACCCGCAGTGCCTGGGCCTGCGCCGGGCCGCTTCTATCATTCCCGGTGTGACCGGTATTCCAGCCAAGAATGACGCTCAAGGTTTGCACCGCACGCGCCCCAGCCCGGATAATCGCGCCCCCCTTGAATGTCGCTACCTGAACTGCCGCCCATGCCCTCCAAGACTCGAACCTATCGCATCAGCTTTCACAATCAGGGCAAGGTATACGAAATCTACGCTCGCAATGTCAGCCACGGTGGCATGCCCGGCTTCGTGGAAGTGGAAAAACTGCTTTTCGGCGAAAGCAGTACGCTGGTGATGGACACGGCCGAAGAGAAACTCAAGAACGAGTTTGAGGGGGTTGAGCGTTTCTACGTGCCACTCCACGCAGTAATCCGAATCGACGAAGTGGCTAAGCTGGGCTCTGCCCGCATCAGCAGCAGTGAAGGCAAGGTTCTCCCCTTTCCGATGACTTACAGCACGGAGCCCAGATCCTGAGCACGTTCAGGTACGCCGTCTTGGGCAGCGGCAGCCACGGCAACGCCACGGTGGTGGAAGGTGGCGGAACCCGGGTGCTGATCGACTGCGGCTTCGGCGTTCGTGAGTTGGCATCGCGCGCAAACCGAATCGGACTCGAACTGGGGACCATCAACGCGGTACTCGTTACTCATGAGCATGGCGACCATATCGGCGGGGTTGCCCGCGTCGGACGTGCACTCAAGGTGCCGCTGATGATGACGCGTGGTACAGCATTGGGCCGTAAGGACTGGACCGGCTGCGAGATCAAACATATTTCGCCACACCAGGAATTTACGATTGGGGAGTTGGAAATTCAGCCCTTCCCGGTGCCGCACGACGCGCGCGAACCTTGCCATTTTCGCTTCCAGCACAAGGCGCGCCATCTGGGCATCGTCTCTGACCTCGGCCGAGCGACACCCCACGTCGCACGCAGCCTGGATTTCTGTGACGCCCTGCTGCTGGAGTTCAATCATGACACCGTGATGCTCGCCAATGGCCCTTATCCCGATCAGCTCAAACGTCGCGTGGCCGGGGATCGTGGCCACTTGTCCAACCGGCAGGCCGGAGAATTATTGGCGGCACTGGATCACAGTCGGCTGCAGTCCTTGGTGCTGACGCATATTTCGCAGAAGAACAACACGCCCGAGCTTGCGCGCGCGGCTGCGTGCGAAGCCTTGCAGGACGACCCGGATTGGTGCGTCTGTGCAGAACAGGATGAGGTGGGTCAGTGGAGAGAGATACAGTGAACTGTCGGCGATGGTTTCTCCGATGAGCGTCCATGTCATTCCCTCCGTGTCACGGCTATCGTCGTTTCGTGTCGCGCGCCTCCTCGCCCGACTACAGCCGCACGCGGGCAATTTGAGCGGCTTATTAGTACAGGACTTTTTTCTGGTTCAAGGCGAGGCCGAGCCCGAGGCCCTGCGCAAGCTGTTGGGTGAGGGGCCGGCGGCGCTGCCTGAGGGTGACGCCCGGCTTTTTGTCGTGCCACGCCTGGGGACAGTATCGCCCTGGAGTAGCAAGGCCACGGATATTGCCCGCGTGTGCGGACTGGACGGCGTTCAGCGCCTTGAGCTTGGCCGTGTGCTGGTGCTCGCCGGGGTCAGCAAATTGTCCGCAAAAGCGCTGGCCGAACTACACGACCCGATGATGGAGTCGGTGCTCAGTGACGAGGCCGACCTGGCACATGTATTTGATACGCAGGCACCGCGACCCTTGCGCCGGGTTCCACTGCTGACCGAGGGTGCCGATGCGCTGATCCGCGCCAACCGCGAATGGGGTCTGGCCCTGTCTGAAGAAGAGATCGCGTATCTGGTCGGGTTTGCGCAGCAGTCGGGCACAGACCCGAGTGATGCCGAACTGATGATGTTTGCGCAGGTCAATTCTGAACATTGCCGGCACAAGATCTTCAACGCCGAATTCGAAGTCGACGGTCAGACCCAGACCTTGTCGCTGTTCAAGATGATTCAGGAGACTTACAAGGCAAGTCCTGCCGGCGTCTTATCGGCCTACAAGGACAATTGCGCAGTCATTGAGGGTAGCCCCGAGGCCATGCGTTGGTTTCCGGACAGCGGTAATGCCCTATGGACGCCGCACCAGGAAGCCGTCGGCATTCTGATGAAGGTCGAGACGCACAATCATCCGACCGGCATCTCCCCACATCCGGGTGCTGCAACCGGAGCGGGCGGCGAGATTCGAGATGAGGCCGCCACCGGTCGCGGTGGCAAGCCCAAAGCAGGTTTGTGTGGCTTCAGCGTGGCCAATCTGCGGATCCCGGAGTTTATTCAGCCCTGGGAGGCCGAGTTGTCGCGCCCGGAGAATATGGCATCGGCGCTGTCCATCATGCTCGAGGCGCCCATCGGTGCGGCTGCCTACAATAATGAGTTTGGACGGCCGAATCTGGCAGGTTATTTCCGAACTTACGAGCAGCTCACCGAAGATGGCCGCAATCGCGGCTATCACAAGCCCATCATGATCGCGGGCGGCTACGGCAATATCCGTCTGCCGCATGTCGAGAAACTCGCAGTCACCATTGGCGCTGATCTGATCGTGCTTGGCGGCCCGGCGATGCTGATCGGTTTGGGCGGGAGCGCAGCCAGCTCGATGGCGACCGGCAGCTCCGACGCTGCGCTGGATTTTGCATCGGTTCAAAGGGCCAATCCCGAGCTTGAGCGGCGTTGTCAGGAGGTGGTCGATGCCTGCTGGGCGATGGGAGAGGACAACCCGATCTTGTCGATTCATGACGTCGGTGCCGGCGGCATCTCCAATGCCTTGCCCGAGCTGGTCGACGCCGATGGTCGTGGCGGGCACTTCCGCCTGCGCGATGTGCTCACTGCCGATCCCTCCTTGTCGCCGATGGAAATCTGGTGCAACGAGTCACAGGAGCGTTATGTGCTTGCCGTGGACCCCGCACGAGTGGATGTGTTGCGAAAAATTTGCGCACGCGAGCGTTGCCCGGTGGCGGTCGTCGGCAAGGCAACAGCAGAGCCCCAGCTGGTCGTAGAAGAGCAGGACGGCACTCGCCCGGTCGATATGCCAATGCAAGTGTTGCTGGGCAAGCCGCCGCGCATGACGCGCAGCACGCAGCGCGCAGACGCGAAGACATCCAGCCTCAAATCCTGTGATGCGCTGGCAAGTCCCGTCGGTTTTCTGGAGGCGGCGCACCGCGTATTGCGCCATCCTGCGGTGGCCAGCAAGCAGTTTCTGATCACCATCGGTGATCGCACCGTTGGCGGATTGACCGTGCGTGATCAGATGGTCGGGCCATGGCAGGTGCCGGTGGCCGATTGTGCGGTCACCGCGACCGGTTTTGAAGCCGTCAGCGGTGAGGCGATGAGCGTGGGTGAGCGCCCGGTGCTCGCCATACTCGATGCAGCAGCATCTGCGCGCATGGCAGTGGCCGAAGCCATCACCAATATTGCCGGTGCAAAAATAGAAAAGCTGTCAGACATTCGCATGTCCGCCAACTGGATGGCAGCCTGCGGGCAGGGTGATGAAGATGCGCGCCTGTTTGACGCCGTGCATGCAGTCGGTGTGGATTTGTGCCCAAAACTGGGCATCGCCATTCCGGTTGGCAAGGACTCGCTTTCTATGAAGTCGGTGTGGATGCATGAGGGCAAGTCGCAGGTGCAGACCGCGCCGATGACGCTGGTGGCCACAGCGTTTGCGCCCATCAGCGATGTACGCAAGTCGCTGACGCCGCAGCTGCGGCTGGACCAGGGTGAAACCGAGCTGGTTCTGATCGATCTGGGCAATGGCAGGAATCGTCTGGGTGGGTCGATATACGCACAGGTCACGCAACAATTGGGTAATGTGCCACCAGATCTGGATCAGCCAGAGCAGTTACGAAGCGCCTTTGCCTGTGTCCAGCAATGGAGTGCGCAGGGAAAGATACTGGCCTATCACGACCGCTCCGATGGCGGCCTGCTGGCCACGCTGTGCGAGATGGCCTTTGCGGGTCATTGCGGCCTGCAGGTAAGCGGAATGGATCCGTGCGCCTTGCTGTCCGAGGAGCTCGGCATGGTCCTGCAATTGCGAGCGGACGATGTCGAGTCCATGGTCAAGCAGGCGCAAAAGGCGGGACTGCATATTTTGAGACTGGGCTCGCCGCATCTGGATGATCGAATCAGAATCAGCTTTGATGGGCGCACACTTCTGGATCAATCGCGCGCTGCGCTCTATCGCATCTGGTCCGAGACCAGTTATCGCATTGCACGTCTGCGCGACAATCCGGATTGTGCCGACGAAGAATTTGAATCCACCGGCCGTGCCAGTGATCCGGGCTTGAGCACGAGGCTCTCGTTCGATTCGACAGTTCGACTGATTCTGCCCAAAGGCGCGAGGCCAAGAATTGCGGTTCTGCGCGAGCAAGGCGTCAACGGCCAGGCTGAGATGGCGTATGCATTTCACGCGGCCGGATTCGAGGCAGTCGATGTTCACATGTCAGAGATTCTCTCCGGCGAGACCCAGCTTGAGCAATTCAACGGCCTGGTCGCTTGCGGCGGATTTTCATACGGCGACGTACTCGGTGCCGGTCAGGGCTGGGCGCGCAGCATCCTGTTCAATGAGCGCGCGCGTGATGAGTTCAGCGCTTTCTTTGCTGACAATGCCAAGTTTGCTCTGGGTGTTTGCAACGGCTGTCAGATGCTGTCGACATTACGCGAACTGATCCCGGGCGCAACGCATTGGCCCGCATTTCGGCGCAACCGCTCGGAGCAGTTCGAGGCGCGATGGTCGATGGTCGAGATTGTCGAGTCGAAATCCGTCTTCTTCAATGAAATGGTTGGCTCGCGACTACCCATTGCGGTGGCTCATGGGGAAGGGCGCGCCGAGTTTCGCAGCGACAGTCATCTGATCGAACTTCAGGCGGCGGCGCAAATTGCCATGCGCTATATCGATAGTAATGGCCAGATTGCTCAGAAATATCCGGCTAACCCTAATGGCTCTCCCGAGGGCATCACCGCTGTGTGCAACGCCGACGGTCGCATCACCGCGATGATGCCGCATCCGGAGCGCAGCGTTCACGGTGTGACTGGATCATGGTGGCCTCAAGCGGTTCGCGCAGACAAGACGCCATGGATGCGCATGTTTGAGAACGCGCGCGCCTGGGTGTAAGCGCTTTACCCTGATCGCATCGTTGAGTCCAGGGCTGGGCTAATAAGGGTTCCAGCCGGTGCGGGCCCCAAGGGTCAAGGCGGGCAGTGATTTTTCGCTTGCCAGACACGCAGGACCATCCCGCTGCTGGGGCTCATTCCGACTCTGTTCCTGGCCGACGAGTGCTTTTTTCGAAGATGAGGCGCAGCAGGACAGTTCATGGACTTTGCCTGCGGGGAGGCACGCCAAGCCGTCTTTTCGAATGCCGGTTTCCTTGGGGAAACTCTCCGGCTCATTATTCAATGGGCCCAATTTTGGCCGACTGGACCCTCGCCTGCATCCATCCCGAAGGCATGGAAAGCCGGCGGCGGTGAGGCTCCAAAGGTCCTCAACTGCCTTGCGGCCTGGTGACAAGCGAGCGTGGACAGCGGCGGGGGCGTTCCTCTCATCATGAGGAATTCCAAACCGCTTTTGGTCGGTCTTGATAGCGTCCGCTTAAGTGCATATTATTCAGAATAGTGATGATGGTTATTTTAAATGCCCATTGAATGATGGGCGGAGCCGGTACACCCTAAAAACAAATCCTGCGGGCGCGCAGGGACACGACTATAAATAGATATGGAGAATTCGCTTAAGGTCGGGTGCGGCTGGTCACTAAGCGGACCGGACGGGAACGCCACGGTCGTTGAAGGTTACTGTGGCGATCGTGCGCCGCCTATCGCTTGTGCCCGGGTCTGCGAGCCACGACGGAGCACGCTTGTCGGCGGATATTGGACCATGGTGCGCTCGAACGGCGCCGTGAGCTCCGGACGCGGCCAGAGCGCCATGGCCCTCAAAGCCGCAAATCTGCTAGCTATCTTTCTACAGGACCGAGGCGAAAGCTGTGCCCGGGGGAGCCGTCGTGATCACCAACCGATGTGAGATGCTCCTTTGTCAGAATGATGGGCAAGGCTGGGCGCCTGGACCAGCGCGCGGCGCCGGTTTGATAGATGTCGGACCGCCAAATCGGACACAAAGAACGGGAAGCCCTGAGCTGTCAATCGCGGTGGCCGGATGAACAGGAGCGGCGTATAAGAATAGCGCCAGAAATCACCGTTTCTGGAGGGGAATGCAGTTGATTTACATACCTAGAAGCACTGGAGGATATTAAATGGCTCGTCAGAAGTTCAAGATTATCGCGGCACTGGGGTTGGGAATAATTTCGTCTGGGGCGTTTGCTCAGAGCGACGGAAACTTCAAGATATTCGGCGGTAATTTCTCCTACAACGGACTGTTCCGTCTGGAGGCTGCCATCAACACCTCCGATCAGGCGAATCGTTTCAACCAGTTCGGTGATCCGGCCAACGGCGTGGCCATCAATCGAGAGGCGGGCAATCCGCTGACCGGCTATACGACGACACTGTCACCCGCTGATTTGCCCTTTGTAGCGGGTTTTCTTGGGGGGCCGGGCGGAGTGGGAACGCCGGGGCACGGCGTCACCAATTCCACCGGTGTGTCCGACACCATGACGAAGTATGTGCCGGCCAAAGATCCCAGCATGAATTATCACCTGGCACGGTTTGAAATTTCGCCGACGCTGAAATGGAGAAACGGCTGGTCGATTCAATCGCGCTTTCGCCTGGTGTATGACCCGGGCGAACTGGGTTACCGGGATTTCACTTATGAAGATTACGCGGGCATCAATGGCGGGGTGACCGGCGGCGATCCCAGCCTCTACCACGGGGACCCGAACTTTCTCGGCTACCGCACAGACGATGAGCGTAATCCGCTGATGTTCGAGCGCTCAGGCAAGCACTATATGATTGACGCCCCGGCCCTGTTCCTGCAGTGGACCAATGGCAATATCACCGCGCGTCTGGGTAATCAGACCATCGCCTGGGGTCAGCTCTTGTTTTTCCGCATCATGGATCAGGCCAATGGCCTGGACCTTC
>JBFJJV010000027.1:0-24698 GCA_041635265.1 Panacagrimonas sp. | reverse complement strand
AGCAGACGAAGCTCCTGGCGATGTTTTGCCAGCATGGAGTCACGCGCATCAACGACATAAAATGCAGCATCGCTACGCAGCAGTTGTCGCAAAACTTTCGCCTCCTGCTCGAATTTGCCACCGTCGTGGTCGCTCTCCAGAAAGGCCTCGATACGGGCAAGCGGATCCTCATGTCTTGCTTTGTCTGATTCGAGCCACTCGATCAGACCCAGTGGATCTTCGAGACCAGGCGTGTCAAACAAGCACATCACGGTCCTGTCATCCACCAGCAAACCCACCGCGCTTACATCGCGCGTAGTCGCGGGGCGGTCGGAGACTTCGCCAAATTGCGCATCACGGGTCAGGGTGCGCAACAAAGACGTCTTGCCGGTATTGGTATGACCCACTACAGCAAGCTGGATCGGCTTATCGCTCACCCTGGCACGTCCAGTTCGGCCATCGGCACCGCATCCGAGCCCTGCCAGGCCAGCAAGCCACCCAGGATGCCCGCCTCTTGTGCGGCACTGGCCCAGTCCCGCAATCGATGAGCGCTCGCCCCTTCACCCCGGCTGCGCAAGCCATCCAGATCCGCCAGCGCGAGCCAAGAACTTGCGTCCGCTGCTGCTGCCAGCGCGCCGAGCAGGCGGCAGAGGCCGCGGTCCGGCGTTGCCGTTGCCCGCACGATGATCACCAGCGCCGAAACCTCGGAGGATCTGAGTCTGGCAACGGCTGCATCGCGGCTACCAGCATCTTCGACGGGCGGGAGCCATTGGAATTTCGTCCGGTTCTGCGATGGCAGGTCAAGCACACATTCCACACTGACGACATGTACGCCATCTTCCGGCAAGGGTTTCGCAACGAGCACTTGCACAGTGGGCGGCTCGTTTGAGCTCGAGGCGTCCTCGTCAATCATCTGAACTGGCGTCCGCTCCGGCATCAGGCGCGCTCGCAGCCTTGCGAAGCCCGGCCGCGATAAATCCCGCCCCCATCTGGCCTGAGCGCGCAGTAAAAGTGCAACGCAAATGCAAAGCACCAGCAGTCGCGGAATCAGGCCATAGCTGAACACGGCCAGCAATATCCAGATTGCCCAGCCGCGACGATGATCTGCACTCAATTCACCGTTCAGTGGTAAAAATTCCGGCCCTGATGCGCCAAACAGGCGGGGCGCTGCCGACATTGTGTCTGCCCAGGCGCGCAGACCCTCTGCACTGAGCAAAGTGGTTTGCCATGTCAGCTCATGGGCGCCGACTACCAGCAGCACCGTCAATGCTATGAGTCCCGCAGCGGTGTAGCTCAGCCAGGCGGCATGCGTCATCACACCTAGCCGCCAGCGTGCACCCCGGCCCGTGGTCAACTCTGCGACGGCAGACAGATCGTAGCGATGCGCAAGTTCGCTCTTTGCCCCATCAGGAGAGAAACGCCGGGTCAGCTTTTGCCACACAGCGCCCAGAATTGCTCCCGTTCGAATCCCGCCGAATTGAAACAGAATCCAGCCCAGCAAGGAAAGGGCATTGAATCCAACCAGTGTGAGCAAAACCAGCGGCAAACTCACGGTTGCCGACTGCTGCAAGGCAGCGCTGGCGGCAGCAATTCCAAACAGGCCTGCGATTAGCAAGAGGGACAGAAAGACCCAACGCCCGATTCGGCGCACACGCAGCACCGCCTGTAATGCCTGTTCTGCACCCGGCAAAGACAGTGCCCGCGTCATAATTCGCTCATGAAACGGACCGCCCACTTCGATCGCGCGGCAGTCCGCCTCGACTGCAGAGGCAGGATAGCCATCTGATTCCTCTTTTAGGCAGACCAGTTCAGTCAGCAGGCGCTTACTCACAAGCGAGTGTGGTTGCACGGTTTTCATATCGTTATCGAACTATACCGGCATCTCAATCGGCAATGCTGCACTGCCATTCGCGCGCAAATTCAAGGATCATGTACGACCATGAGCAAAACTCACGTCATTGTCGGGCTCTCGGGCGGCGTTGATTCGGCCGTTGCGGCTTGGCGCCTGACGCAGCAGGGTTACCAGGTGTCCGGTCTTTTCATGCAGAACTGGACCGAGGACGAGGAGGCCTATTGCACGGCAGCCGAAGACTTTCAGTCTGCCCGTACAGTCGCTGATGAACTTGGCATCACTCTGCACCGTGTTGATTTTTCCACAGAGTATCGAGAACGCGTCTTCGAAACCTTTCTGAGCGAATATCGCGCCGGCCGCACACCCAACCCGGATCTGCTGTGCAACCGCGAGGTAAAGTTCAAGCCGTTTCGGGAATATGCCCTGCGACTTGGCGCGGATTACGTGGCTACCGGACACTACGCGCAAATCGAGCATGGACTCGACGGCCCGCAGCTGCTCCGATCCGTGACTGAAGACAAGGACCAGACCTATTTCCTGGCACTGGTCGAGCAGGCCAACCTGAAGAACGTGCTCTTTCCCATCGGCGGCCTGACAAAGCCGGAGGTTCGTGCCATCGCCACCAGGGTTGGTCTGCCGAATCACCGGCGCAAGGACTCAACTGGCATCTGCTTTATCGGCGAGCGCCCGTTCAGGGCTTTTCTTGAAACGTATTTGAAGCCTGATCCCGGCCCGATGGTGGATGATGCGGGCAATCAGGTAGGCGAGCATCAGGGCCTGATGTATTACACCCTGGGCCAGCGCCGCGGACTGTCCATTGGCGGCCGGCGTGATGCGCGTAACGCCCCCTGGTATGTCGTCGACAAATGTTCAGAATCTAAAGTCTTGCGGGTCTCGCAGGATTCACAACATCCCCTGCTGATGAGTCGCGCCTTGCAGACTGCGCCCTTTTCCTGGATCGGTCCGCCCGCGAAGAACAATAGCCGACTCAAGGCACGCATCCGGCATCGTCAGAGACTGCAGGATTGCACGGTCACGCTCAGGGCGGATGGCGGCGTGCAAGTCAGGTTTGACGCTCTACAACGCGCTGCATCACCCGGCCAGTATTGCGTGCTTTATCAGGACCGGCGCTGTCTTGGTGGCGGACAGATCGACGTCATCGACAACGGCCACACAAACACAGAGCAAGGGGAGACGCTGGCGGCAGCTCCATGATCCAGTTCATTCTGCGATTGCTGCTGCGAATTTTTTTCAAGGCCGTGTTATCCCTGCCCTGGCCGGTTCGATTTCAGCGCATTTGGCTGCACGCCCTCACCCGGGCGACGCTCAAAACGAGCGAAACGACGGTGGAGTCGATGGTGAGCCCGCTGCACGGTCAGCGCGTGAGTGCTACGCGCTGCAAGACCGGTAATGCCATTCTTTACTTGCACGGCGGCGCTTATGTTGCCGGCTCAGCGCAGACGCATGTCTCCATCACCACCCGTCTTGCCAAGATGACAGGCGCGACGGTGTATGCACTGGATTATCGGCTGGCACCGGAGCACCCCTACCCGGCTGCAAACGAGGATGCGGTGGCGGCTTATCGCGCCCTGCTCAAACTGCACGACGCCAGTCGAATTGCAATTGCGGGCGACTCTGCCGGCGGCGGTCTGAGCCTGAAGCTAGCAATAGCGCTTCGCGCCGAGAACATTCGGCGGCCGTCGAGTGTCGCCTTGATCTCACCCTGGACCGATCTTTCCATGTCCGGAGAGAGCGTGATCACCCATGCTGCACGTGATCCCATGCTCGCCCGCAGCTGGCTTGAGCGGGCGGCGGCAAGCTATCGGGCTGGTCTGGGCGCCTCAGACCCTCGCGTCTCACCCCTGTTTGCCAGGCTCGAGGGGCTGCCGCCCATGCTCATACAAGTGGGTAGCGACGAAATTCTGCTGAGCGATTCTGAACGCCTCGCACGCGCGGCTTCACTTGCGGGCATCGACGTCGAGCTCGATATCGCCCAGGGCCTGTGGCATGTTTATCAGGCGCATAGCTGCGTACTGGCGGCTGCCGACGAGGCGCTCGAACGCATGGGCACTTTCTTCAAAGCACACTGGCCTGCCGAAAGCATTGGCAACAGCTAATCTGCCTACAAAGCCTCCAACTCGCTCAGTCCCTGTTCGAGATAATCCAACAGTCTCTGTACGTGTGGGACCGAGCGGCGACAGGCCGTCAGACCAAAATTGAGCTGATCGTCGTAGCTGACCAGAGTAATGTTCAGCGCCATGCCATTAAAGGGAATCGACACAGGGTAAACGCCCTCCAGACGCGCACCATTCCAGTACAGGGTTTTCTTGGGTCCTGGCACATTGGAAATGATGACGTTGTACAACTGTTTCTCCGGCTTGAGCCCGGTGACCATATTCAACCCTGAGGGGCCAGCCAGCAGCGCGGTATAGTTCATGATGGCGGCGGCAGACATTCCGCCCAGTCGATCTTTCGATGACTTCACACTGCGCCGGATCAGGGCAAGTCGTTCTGCTGGATCCTGCAGATGCGTTGCGAGATTCGCCAACACCATGCCAATCTGGTTGCCTGCATCGCTGTCGTCGCGGCGCAAGCTCATGGGCATCATGGTGATCAAGGGCTTGGAGGGCAGCACGTTCTGCTCCAGCATATAACGGCGCAGCGCAGAAGCACACATGGCCAGCACAACGTCATTGATGGTGCAGCCGAGCTTCTTGCTCGCGCCGCGAATGCGCGACATCGGCCAAGACTGCGCCGCAAAGCGTCGGGCATTGCCGATCTTGCGATTGAAAATACTGCTCGGAGCCTGGAATAGCGCGCCGAACTCCGGATTCTTGCGCGCTTCGCTCAGCGTGCTAAGCAAGGCCTTGGTCACTCCCGGGAAAGACTTCGCTTGCGATTTCATCTGCGAAATCGCGTTGCCGAGGGCAGACGTGGGTCCGGCCGCCGCCTTGCTGCCGCGCGGTATGCGCTTCACCGCCCACGGTGGTGCCATATCGCGGGCTTTGGGATCAGTCGAGAGAATCGCCTCGGTCAGTCGCATGCTGGCGACACCATCGACCAGGGAGTGATGGATTTTGTTGTACATGGCAAAGCGTCCGTCGGCTACGCCTTCAATGACGGTCGTCTCCCACAGCGGAAACTCCCGGTCCAGCAGACTGGAGTGAAGATTGCTGATCATGGCCAACAGCTCTCGAATCCGTCCCGGCTGCGGCAGCGCGACATGACGAAAGTGATGCGCCAAATCAAATTCCTTGTCTGGCGTCCACATCGGCAGGCCCAGCTTGCGCGTCAGCCGGTAGTTGAACGGCGGCTGCGGGTCTTCGATGGCGCGCATTGCATCGACCATTTCGCGAATGTCATCCGGCTTGGCGCCCTCCGGCGGCTGGAATAAGAGCAGGCCGCCCACATGCATGGGCTGGTTACGCCGTTCCACCATCAGAAATGCCTGATCCAGCGGACTTAGTGCTTTCATGCGCTTGCATCTCCTCTCGCGGTTTAACCGCTTATTAGAATCTGCAGGAAGCCTGCGCTGCTATGCGGACGATTGCAAAGGCGATGCGCTTACAGCTCTTTGCGTATCTATTTCTTGTGCTTCTGGCGCTTGACCAAGGCGGCAAGCAAGGTCTGATATCCGGTAGGCAGCAGCCGCTGCGCCCAGTCAATTAATCTTGCATCCGCACCAATCAATACCCGACGCGCGTTCTTCTCGACCCCTTTCAGGATGACCTTTGCTGCTACCTCCGGGGGAGTGCGGAACAACTTTTCGAAACTCTTCAGACTCTCTTCCTTGTTTTGCCCGGTGATGCTTTCCGCGCTGTCATCCACGCGAGCCGAACGGGCGATATTGGTCATGATGCCGCCTGGATGCACACTGCTGGCGCTGACCAGAGAGCCCTGAATTTCCAGTTCCTGACGCAGCGCCTCGGTGAATCCGCGCACAGCGAATTTGCTCGCGTTATATGTGCCCTGAGTCGGAACCGCGATCAATCCAAACACGCTGGAAATATTGATCACGTGACCTTCTTCACCGGCAGCCTTGAGATGAGGCAGAAAGGCTTTGGTGCCATACACCACGCCCCAGAAATTAGTGCCCATGATCCATTCGAAATCCGCATAACTGGCCGCTTCAATCGTTGCGCCGTGTGCCACGCCCGCGTTGTTGAAGATCATATTGACCTTGCCATGCTTCGCCACAACCGCATCAGCCCAGGCGTGCATCTCTTCACACTTAGAGACATCCAGCCTGTGGCTGCTGATGCTCGCAGGCTTGCTGGCTGCCCCCTGCGCCAGTCGGACAGTCTCAGCCAAACCCGCCTCATTGATGTCGGACGCGGCGACACTGCACCCTTGGCGCATCAATTCAACACAGAGACTGCGGCCAATGCCAGATCCTGCGCCGGTAACGGCGGCGACCTTGTGCTCAAATGACCTCATGTTGCTCCGCACTCCTGTATATGGATACGTATCTTCTATAAGTCCCGACTCAACTGCTTGCCTTGCCTACGCCACTGCAGATTTTTCAGGCAGTTATACCGGCTCAAAACAGCTTTTCAGCTGTTGCCAGTGATTCAAGAGTCCTGCTACATCAAAGATCACGGGCCTCCAGGTTTGCGCCGTGTCCGCGGCGCATGGTCCTCGATTTTCGCTGAGATCACCGTCGCCGCACTTTATTTCTGACAATAAGTCGTGTCAATCTCCGCCTAATGGACGTACAGCCCGAGCAGCAGACGGCGCGACGACGCCCCTATCGCGGCGTTGAGGCGGGCGAGCGCGTCCGGGAACGCCGGGAGCAACTCTTAGCAGCGGGCCTGCTATGTTTTGGAACTCACGGCTACCACGGTGTCAGTGTCAAACGGATCTGCACGGAGGCGCAGCTCACCGAGCGCTACTTCTATGAGTCCTTCAGAAATCGGCAATCATTGTTTGCTGCGCTCTACCAGAGGCTCATCGAACAGCTTCGTTTTGAACTTCTGGCGGCTATGCGACCCGAGGCCTCCGATCTGGGCAAGATGGCGCAGATCGGCCTGTCGGCATTTTTTGATCACCTGAAGCGAAACCCCCGCATTGCGCGAATTCTTCTTATCGATGTCCCGAGCGTTGGCCCAGACATCGAAAGGCTGGCCAAGGCGGCCACCGCAAGCTTCGCAGAGAGTCTCCGGCAGATAATGCCGGCCGGCATGGCGACTCAGCCTTTGCTTGCTAATATGCCCCTCATTGCGAGCGGATTGATCGGCGCAACCCTTAGCATCGCCATGCGTTGGATTGCAGACGGTTATCATCCAACGACGGACAAAGTAACTGAAACCGCAATGCTGCTGTTTGCACCCACGATCCAGTATCTGACCCTGGGTGCAACACCAAAGCCATCAGATCGAGATACCCGTTTAATAATATGAGCCGAATCGGACGCTATCTGGGCATAACCGCCGCCATCCTCATCGTATTGGTCCTGGCAGCCTGGTTCGAACGCCCAGGCCTGAAGACCTATCACGAACATGCCTTTCCCAAGCAAGCGCCCGCACACCCAACCGAGCTGACGGCGACCTGGCTGGGCGTGGCGGGCCTGCTGGTGCGAGACGGTCGTAACGCGATTATGATTGACCCCTTCTTCTCTCGCCCACCCGGCCTGCTGCGCGTGGTGCTGAACCAGGAATTGATTCCTGACGAAGAAATCATCAGGGCTAATCTGGCGAAGCTCAAAGTAGATAAGCTGGACGCCGTACTTGTGTCCCACTCGCACTACGATCACGCGATGGACGCGGGAGTCGTCGCCCGAATGACGGGTGCCAAGCTGATTGGATCCGAGAGCACACTGAACATCGGGCGGTCCGCGAATCTGGCGGAGTCACAACTCATTGCTGCCAATGGCGACACCCCCAACAGGTTTGGAAATTTTGAAATCCGTTTCATCGCCAGCGAACACGCCCAAGGCAGCGGTGGCGAGCCACTGGGCAATATTGAAAGCCGCCTGCCTGAGCGACCGCGATATCTAGACTACAAGCTGGGCGGGGTCTATTCGATACTCGTCGATCACCTTCAGGGCTCCTTCTTGCATCACGGCAGTGCCGGCTTCAAGCCGGGGGCGCTCGACGGTTATCGGGCCGACGTCAGCTTCCAAAGCATTGCAATGATCGACCAATACGACATCTATATGCGCGAGACACTCGACAGCACCGGCGCCACCCGAATCATCCCCATCCACTGGGACGATTTCAGCCGTTCACTTGACGAGAAGCTCGTACCCATACCTTTTGTGGTCAGGCTCGATCGCTTCTTTGAGAACATGCAGAAACTGCGTCCCGGAATCCGGGTGCAAACCATGATGCCTTACGAGCCAGTGGTTCTGTTCTCAAATTCCTGAGCATTTGCTGAAAAACGAATGAACCCCAGATCCCCCCGTGAGGCTGCTGCCATGAACGAACAATGCGACCTACCCACGGCGACGCGCGACGCGCCACACCTGGCATTTCCTGATCCGGCAGCGGACCTGCCTGTATCCGACTCCCCCCAGTATCTGGTGCTCGGTGGCGGATGTTTCTGGTGCGTCGAAGCGGTCTATCGCCAACTTGACGGCGTGATCTCAGTCGTTTCCGGCTATGCCGGCGATGAGGCAGATAGCGCGAATTACGGCGCGGTGTGTTCCGGCCGAACGCACCATGCTGAAGTCATTCGCATTGAGTACGACCCAGCAAAAATCAGCTTTGGACGCTTACTCAAGGTATTTTTCAGTGCGGCGCACGACCCAACTCAACTCAACCGCCAGGGCAATGACCTAGGCACTCAGTATCGCTCCAGTATCTTTTACGCAGACGAATCCCAGAAACGCGTTGCTGCCGAGTACATTGCCAAGCTCAATGCTGCCGGGGTCTTTCGCAGCACCATTGTCACCCGATTAGAAAAGCTAGAGCAGTTCTACCCTGCTGAGGACTACCATCAGAACTACGCCGCGCTAAACCCGGGCCAGCCCTATATCGCCGGCGTCTCAATGCCGAAAGTGGATAAAGTTCGAACACTGTTCTCAGATTCTCTCAAAGAATAAGCAGTGCGGGTCCCGCTCCGGGATCCGGGCCGGCTGCCGTAAGGCAGCGTCCACCCGCTACGGCATCAATGCCGTAATATTTTTCCTGGCTTATTCTGTCAGCGCGATCAATTCGCAAAGCCGCGCGGCAGCGCAGGTATGCGCACAGTCACCCCCTGACTGGCCGCTGCAACGTGAGAGACGCTCACTTCCATGAGGGCGGCTGAATGGCCATCTGGTGAAAACCATCCGATCCGTTCAGCAATTGGGCACAGCGCATGTGCCAACACACCAGAAGGGAATATGGGTCGTGATGGACTCGAACCATCGACCAACGGATTAAAAGTCCGATGCTCTACCAACTGAGCTAACGACCCCCAGATCGGATTCAATATCACATAGGAATCCGGTGAACTTTCCCACCACCGTAGCAGCGGGTCGCGCATCATACTTGATGATGAGCCGAACGTGGAGCCTTCAGTCGACATATCGCGTGCAATCTTTGATATTCGCCTCTAAAAACCCCTGCGAACGCAGTCGGCATGAATCACATTTTCGACATGCCTTCCCCTCGCCATCCGCGCGATAGCAGGACACCGTCTGCGAGAAATCAACGCCCAGCTCCGTCCCGCACTGAATAATCTGCGCTTTTGACCACTCGATCAAAGGCGCATGAACCTTGAATTTTGCGCCCTGATCACCGGCCCGAGTGGCCAGAGTCGCCAAGGTTTCGAAGGCCTCGATGAACTTCGGTCGGCAATCCGGATAACCTGAATAATCTACGGCGTTAACGCCGATGAACAAATCCTGCGCATTGACCACCTCGGCCAATCCCAGCGCCATCGACAGGAACAGCGTGTTGCGCGCTGGCACATAGGTAACGGGAATGCCTTCGCTAGGCGTGTCTGGCACTTCAATATTGCTATCGGTCAGGGCCGAGCCACCGACCGTATCAAGATCAATGTGCATGATGTGATGTGAGGCGACGTTTGCACTGAGCGCCAGTTTTGTCGCTGCCTCCAGCTCCACTGCATGGCGCTGACCATAGGCAACAGACAATGCGTGAATTATGAAACCCTGCCGCTGGGCGATAGCCAGCACGGTCGCTGAATCCAGACCACCCGAAAGCAGGACCACTGCATGTGGCTGACTCATTTACCCGCGACCTCGCCCCAAAGAATCTTGTGCAATTGCGTCTGGAAGCGAACTGGCAGGCGATCCTCAATCACCCAGGCAGCAAGCTCTGCAGCTGGCAGCTGCTGATGACTGGGAGAAAACAACACGCTGCCGCAGCGATCCGCCAGCTTTTCGGCGACAACACGGTCGCGCGCCCACTCGTAATCGGCGCGGTCACAGATGACGAACTTGATCTCGTCCTGCGGCGCGAGCAATTCGAGATTCTTCAGACGATTGCGGTGCGCTTCCTGCGAACCTGGCGTCTTGATATCCACGATTCGTGACACACGGGGATCTACACGGCTGATATCGACAGCGCCGCTGGTTTCCAAAGAGACCGAATGTCCCGCATCACACAGAGCCCGCAATAATGAGAGACACCCTCTTTGAGCCAGCGGTTCACCGCCAGTCACGCAAACGTGCTCGACTCCGTAGCCGGCCACGCGCTCCAGTACCGAATGCTGCGAACAGGCCTCGCCTCCTTCGAAAGCATAAGCGGTGTCGCAGTATTGGCAACGCAAGGGGCACCCCGTGAGCCGCACAAACACGGTGGGCAAGCCCACGCGGGTCGACTCACCTTGCAGTGAGACGAAAATCTCTGTAATCCGCAATTGCTCTCGAGTAGCGCGCACTACTGCCTCGCTCTGGCCCGCCTGACGGTCCGTGTCCGCGGCAGAGACTTCTGCTTCAACCGCCAAGCTGATCCAGCTTGCGTTTGGCCAGGTTAGCTGCGTTGCTGTTGGGATGCTCGCGAATCACCCGCTGCAGGGTGAGCTTGGCTTCGCTGCTGCGTTTGAGTTCAGCCTGACAAAGCCCCAGCTTGTAAAGACCGTCGGCCACCTTGGGGCTGTCCGGAAAGCTACGGACCAGTGCCTCAAAGCTCTTGGCGGCTTCTGAGTAATCACGTTTCACCAGCTGCGCTTCGCCCATCCAATACCAACCATTATCGGCATAGCGACCTGCCGGCCATTGCTGCAACATGGCTCGGAATCCGGTGATGGACTCGTCATATTTTCCGTTCTTGAGTAGATCAAAAGTCCCCAGGTAAGCCCGCTCTTCTTCAGGAGTGGCTACCGTCGCCTTCTGGACCGCCGCCGAGGAGGTCAGAGTTCCAGGCGTGCTGCTGGGAACCGTTCCCGACACCGGGCTGCCGCCATCACCACCAAACATGGAACTGCCTGCAGATGCACCGGCGCCCGCCGATGCGCTACTACCACTGGCTTCAAGCTGAGACAGACGGCGATCAAGATTGGCAAACAATTCGCGCTGGCTGCGTTCCTGCTTGGTCATTTCAAAGCGCAATTTTTCAGTCTCTCCGCGAAGTTCTCGCAGCTCATTCTGGAGACTGGAAAGACTTTGACTATTGCCACCGTCAGAGTTCATCGCATCAAGGCGACGCAGCAATTGAGTCGTCTTGTTCTCCACTGCCTGAAGCCGTCTTTCCTGAGGAGACAGCGCCTGATCAGTCGATCCACTGATAGGGCCGCCGTAATCGGCACAGGCTGCAAGCCCAAGCATGCTGCACACCAGTACTGGCACGAGCGCTAATTGGAGTGCACTACGGCGACGACTTTCCAACATGTTCAGATTCTCCCCGGAATCAGGTTTGAAGCAGTGTGTTTCCAGGGCCAATTTGAGTCCCTAGAGCACAACTGTAACCGCCCAGTGGAAAATATTTCCACTGGGCGGCGGGATGATACTTATCCTGCAGTGCCAGATTAGAGCTGGACGATCTCCACACGGCGATTCTGCGCCCATGAGTCTTCGTCATGGCCATCGACTGCCGGGCGTTCTTCCCCGTAGCTCACGATGCTCAGCTGAGCACCGCTGGCGCCATTAGCGAGCAAGGCTTGCTGGACTGCATTGGCGCGACGCTCACCAAGACCGACGTTGTACTCGCGGGTGCCGCGCTCGTCAGCATGCCCTTCCAGGCGCAGTTTGGCGGTGGGCCTGGAAACCAGATAGGCCGCGAAATTGGCCGCAATGGCTTTACCTTCCGCCGTCAGATCGCTGCTGTCGAATTCAAAATAAATCGTGCGCTGGGATAGGGCCAGGCCCGAGGTGTCGTCTTGGCGTGAACCAACCTGGGTACCCTGCCCACTAATGTCATTAGCGCCGCTGGTGAAGCGGTCGGCGCTATTGTCTGACATGCCGGCGCTCGAATCTTTTTTAGACGCGCTGGAACATCCGGCTAATGCCACGCTGCCCCCTACGAGCAGACTCAGAACGAGATTCTTGTACATCTGTAACTCCTTGAATGTAATTAATAACCGCTACCTGACCACTTTTTACTTCTTTAGCAGTGGTGACCAGGCTGGTTCCCGGACATCACCTTTCTGGCGAAGCCGCTGCCTGACTCGACCGTCAGTGCTCACCGTAGCAAGTTCCGCGCCCTGTGGGCCCTGAGTTGCGTAAATGATCACTGCCCCGTTCGGCGCGAAGCTCGGACCTTCATCAAATCGCCCATCACTTAGAATCTTCATCGAACGATCTTCGACGTCGAGCAAAGCAATGCGATACCGAGAATCCTGCAAGTTCACTAGTACTAACTGCGTCCCATCCGGCGAGAAACTCGCCCTTAAATTCTGTCTACCCTCAAATGTCATGCGTTTGGGTGAGCCCCCTGAAGCACTCACCATGTAAATCTGCGGTGGCCCGCCCCTTTCAGAGGTGTACACCAAATTCTGCCCATCCGGCGACCAAGCTGGCTCCGTATCAATACCCGGCGCCGTCGTCAGCCGCTTTTTATTACCACTGGCGATATCGATGATGTAGATATCCGGATTGCTTTCGTATGACAGGGTCACTGCCAGTCGTTTGCCATCTGGAGACCAGGCTGGAGAACCGTTGATGCCTTTCTCCGAAACCAAGCTTCTCACCTGTCCAGTCCGCACATTGTGAAGGTAGATAGATGAACGCCCCCTGTCGTAACCGACATAGGCCAAACTTTTTCGATCCGGCGACCACTGCGGCGACATCAGCGGCTCGCGAGAACGGGCCACCGTGCGCGGGTTGTAACCGTCCCAATCTGCAACCATCAGCGCATAAGTGCGGTCCAGGCCATAACCCTTTGATGCCACATAGGCAATCTTGGTGTTGAAGACCCCCGGGATACCGATAAGTTTCTCGAAAATCAGGTCGGCGATCTGGTGGGCGGTATAGCGCAGGTTCTCGGGGCTTGTCGGCGGCATTTCAAAACCGAGCTTTTGCTCTCCACGCAGCACGTCAAACAGGTAGAAACGTACGGTCACGCGACCCGAACCGGGGTCGGTCTGCATGCTACCGATCACGATGTTGTCCATATTCACCGCTTTCCAGTTGCGGTAATCAATGGCTTTAGGTTCGCTCGGTCGCTCCAACATGTCGCCTCGCGCCAAGCCGTAAAACAGCCCGCTACGGACCAGGTCATCTTCGATCACCTGCGCCACATCGATCTCGGCACCGTTGTTGGCAAACGGCACGATGGCGATCGGTTGGGCCCCTGTCAGCCCCTCCGTCACCTCAAATTCCAGCTGGGCAGAAGCCTGCCCGATCCAGCTGAGGCAGACAAATAGACTTAGCACTCTAATCAGTACACGCATGTGTCAATTCTTCCAAAGAATTCAAATAAATAACCTGAGCTGCCGTGGGACCGCAGGCGAGACGCCGAGGTTCCCGATGGTGACGCACCTCCTACGCTCGGTTTGCCCTCCCCCATTACTGATCAAATCGGCAGCAATATCGTGAACCATATCGCTTTTTCAAGGCCGTCCGGGGCCGGTCAATAAAAAAATTCGAATGTCATCCGGCGATTTTCATTCTGCCACCCCTGTCTAACGACTCAGGCTTTCGGGTGAAAACGTCGGCTCCAATACGCGGACAAAGGCTTTGGGATCTGTAGGCAGCGGCAAGGGGCTGCTCTTGTAAACCGCGTTTTCCACGGAGACGTCGAAGCTGCGATTACCCGAACTTTGAATAATTTTGACGGTAATGATCTCGCCGTTGGGCAAAATCTCGATTCTGACCTTGCAGCGCAGCTGTGCTGGCAGGCCCGGCGGCCGCAGCCAGCGCCGGGCGATGTGGTCGCTCAGTTCCTGGGCCCAGGTGCGTTGAACCTCGCCGATTCGAGCGGCCTCTGCTCGCGCTTCAGCTTCCGCATTGAGCTCGCGTTCGAACTGCTCCTGGAGGCGGCGCTGTTCCTCTCGCTTGCGTTTCTCCTCTTCGAGCTTCTTGCGTTTCTCTTCTTCAAGCTTCTTGCGCTCTTCTTCCTTTTTCTTTCGCTCTTCTTCGCGCTTCTTTTCTAATTCTTCTTCCTTCCTCTTCTTTTCTTGCTCGGCCTTCTTGCGCTGAATATCAGCCTCACGCTTGATCTCCAGCTCGCGCTTGACGCGTTCGGCCTCTTTTTTCTTTATTTCCTCGATTTTCCTTCGCTCAATCTCCGGGTCCGGTTTCTGAGGCTCCGGCTTGGGCGGTTCGGGTTTGGGTGGCTCGGGTTTGGGCGGCTCGGGCTCCGGCTCCGGAGTGGGCTCAGGCGCCGGTGGCGGCTCAGTTTTGAGCTTGCCTTCCAAATTCTTGCCCGTGATGACAAGAGCTTCCATCACCGGCGGCGGCTGCATTTGAGGCGTGCAGCGTGCGCCGACCGCCAAAAACACGAACAACAGAATATGCAGCGCGAACGCTGATATGAGGTTTCTTGAACTAAATGGCATCAGAGCAAGGCGGGCTTATTTCTTCTTCTCGTTTGCCGACAGGTCGACCGGGTCGGTTACAAAGCCAATCTTTTTGACCCCGGCGGTCTGTAACAAAGTCATTGCCTTGGCCACATAGGCGTATTCGGCCTTGCCGTCACCCTCGACCAATACCATCTGCTCGTCAGGCTTTTCGCTGTTGCGCGCAATAGAACCAGCGATGCGAATCACTTCCTCATCCGTCAGTGGGGCATCGGTTTTCTCACCGCGATTGAGAAACAAATCACCCTTGGCATTGATCGACAGCGTCAGCGGCTCATCATTAATCACCAACGGGGCAGCTTCGGTCTTAGGCAGCTGCACATCCACGCCCTGCGTCAGCAGCGGCGCGGTCACCATGAATATGATGAGCAAGACCAGCATGACGTCGATATAGGGAACGACATTGATTTCGGCATTCATTCGCCGCTTGCCGCTGCGGCCACCGCCTACCGCAGCACCCATTAGGACTTTCCGCCGCCGCGGAGCCCGCGTTCGATAATCCCCACCATCTCTTCCGAGAAAGTGTGATATCGATTTTCAAGGCTCTCCACGTTGCTGGTAAAGAAGTTGTAAGCGATCACCGCGGGAATGGCGGCAAACAGACCCATAGCCGTTGCGATCAGAGCCTCGGCGATCCCGGGCGCAACTACCGCAAGACTGGCCTGCTTCATGTTGCTGATGCCGATGAAGGCATTCATGATGCCCCAGACCGTGCCGAACAAGCCCACGTAAGGGCTGGTCGAACCGATGGTTGCGAGCAGCGGCAAGCCCCCCTCGAGTCGCTCAATTTCGCGTACCTGAGTCACCCGCATTTGACGGTGGACGGCTGCGATAGCGTCATCCGGATCAATATCACCGGCTTGTTGCTGACGTCGGTATTCGGAAAAACCAGCGGTGAAAATCGGGATCAGCCCGTCAACTTCCTTGTTGCGTATCACCGAATCGTAGAGATCGGACAGATTGCCGCCGGACCAGAAGCGCTCCTCAAATTTCTCTGAACTGTTCCGCGTGCGACTGAGAAGCCGCCGTTTGGAAATAATAACTGCCCAGGACACGATGGAGGCGAGCAGCAGCAGCCCCATGATGATCTGGACCAGCACACTGGCCTGCGCTATCAGGTGCGCAACGGAAAGATTGGCATTCATGTCGTTCTTCGGGAATCGTGGCTCTCAAATGAGTGGGCTTACTTGTACGAAACTACTTTTGATGCAGCCCTCAGGGCCGCATCGCAAACATTAACAATTCTATGCGAAGCGTGGCCGGATAAGCCAAGTGAATTCAACCAAATATGACTTATTTCTGGCTCAGATCTGGCAGCGGGCGCGGCCGAAAGCTTTTGGCATCCACACAGGCAACGCGAACCTTGGCCTCAGCCAGCAATTGTCCGTTCTCTTTGCGCAATACACGCTGAACGAAATTGAGGCTGGCTCGTTTGCTACCCTCCACCACCACCTCGATATTGAGCGCATCATCCATCCGCGCGGGTAGGCAATAACGGATCTCCAGGCTGGCCACGGTGAACGATATACCCAGTTCTGCACAGAGGGTGTCCTGATAAAAACCCTTGTCGCGCAACCACTCGGTGCGGGCGCGTTCAAACCAGCGCAGGTAATTGGCGTGATAGACCACGCCGGAAGCATCCGTATCTTCCCAATAAACGCGGACCGGCCAGTTGAAAACGCCGCTCATGTAAACCAATCCGGTGAATTGAGGCGATCAGGTAGCTTGAGCCCGTAGTGCTCATAGGCGAGCTTGGACGCCAGACGACCACGCGGCGTTCGCATCAGATAACCCTGCTGAATCAAATAAGGTTCCACCACATCTTCCAGGGTGTCTCGTGATTCACCGATAGCGGCCGCCAGGTTATCAAGACCGGCGGGGCCGCCGTCGAATCGCTCGATCAGCGTCATAATGAGCTTGCGATCCATCAGATCAAAACCATTGGTGTCGACATTCAGCATCTTCAGCGCTGCTTGAGCGACCTCGGCATTGATACTGCCGTTGCCTCGCACCTGGGCATAGTCGCGAACCCGGCGCAGCAGTCGATTGGCGATGCGCGGGGTGCCACGAGAGCGCCGCGCAATCTCGGCAGCACCAAAGGTGTCGATCGGCGAATTCAGAATGCCGGCAGAACGCAGGACAATGCGCGTCAGGTCCTCAACCGAATAAAACTCGAGCCTCTGAACGATGCCGAAGCGATCTCGCAGCGGACTGGTCAGCGCCCCTGCCCGCGTGGTTGCGCCGACCAAGGTAAAGGGTGGCAGGTCTAATCGAATGGAGCGTGCAGCCGGCCCTTCGCCGATCATGATGTCGAGTTGATAATCCTCCATCGCGGGGTACAGCACTTCTTCGACCACCGGCGAAAGCCGATGAATCTCGTCAATGAACAGCAGATCACGCGGCTCCAGATTGGTGAGCAGCGCCGCCAGATCACCCGCTTTTTCCAGCACAGGACCGGAGGTCTGGCGCAGATTGACACCCATTTCAGCGGCGAGGATATGGGCGAGCGTGGTTTTGCCCAGGCCCGGCGGACCAAAAACAAGCACGTGATCGAGTGCTTCGGAGCGGCCGGCTGCCGCTTCGATGGCAATACCTAGCTGTTCGCGTACGGCGGGCTGACCTACATAGTCCGCCAGCTTGCTCGGACGTATCGCGCGCTCGATCCGGTCGTCATCGCCGCCGTTATCGGCGGACACGAGGCGGATTTCGTCGGTCATTGAAGGTGGGGTCGAATGGGCTCTAGGCAGAGCAGCTTAATGGCTTTCTCCATCCAACCATTGGCCAAATCGGATACCAGCTTATCGGGCAGCATGTTTAAGCGCCTCCCGAATAATTTCCTCAGCCGTCAGATTCTCGCCCTTAGCCACATCAGCAAGCCGCTGCGCTTCTGCCGGCTTATATCCCAGAGCCTCCAATGCGGAGCGCGCCTCCTGCAAGGGACTGGCTGCAATGCCCATCCCCGCACTGATCATCGCTGTGTGACTATCGATAGCGCCGGCTTTGTCGCGCAGTTCCACAACCAATCTTTCTGCCGATTTCTTGCCAATGCCCGGAACCTTGGTCAGACGCAATGACTCGCCGTTGCGCACACTGTTCCAGAATTCATCGACGCCGATGCCGGACAGAATGGCGAGCGCAATCTTGGGGCCGACGCCGGAGACCCTGATCAGGTGACGGAATAGCTCCTTCTCAGCCATCGTCGCGAATCCATACAGCAAGTGGGCATCGTCGCGAATGATCAGATGCGTGTGCAGAGTGACCTTGTCGCCGGTAGCAGGCAGCCCGTAGAACGTCGACATCGGCGCTTCGCACTCATAACCGACGCCATTGACATCAATCAGCAAGCGCGGCGGCTGCTTGAGAATCATTTTTCCGCTCAGACTTCCAATCAATGTCCTGTCCTTGTGCGCTTGAGGAGTTTCAAGGATTCAAGGCTCATTCTATTTGCTCAGCCCCATGAACGTCGAAGCGCATCGCCGGTTCGCTGCCGAGTAGTGCGCACATGCGCGTGAGTGAGCGCAACAGCCAAGGCGTCTGCAGCATCCGAAGTAAGCTTTTCTCGGGTATTGAGCAAGACGCGCACCATGTGCTCGATCTGATGTTTTTCCGCCCGGCCATTGCCGGCAATTGCTAATTTGACTTGGGCAGCTGCGTACTCGGAGACGCTCAGATCGGCCTTGGCGCAAGCGCATATTGCGGCACCGCGCGCCTGCCCCAGCACCAGAGCACTGGCAGCATTGACGCGATTGACGAAGGTCTCTTCGACTGCCGACTCATCAGGCGAGAATTCCCCGATTACGGCCGATAGCCCGTCCATCACTTTGAGCAGGCGCTCCGACAATTCACCTTCACGCACGTCCAGCCGACCGGCCGCGACCAGCACATTGCGCCCCTTGTCGCTGTCGATTACGCCATACCCGGTATATCGGGAACCCGGATCAACCCCAAGAATGCGGACTGCGCTCAACGATCGCCCCGGTCAGGGCAGTTCGGCGTTATGGAAAACGTCCTGTACATCGTCCAGATCCTCCAGACGATCCATCAACTTCCTGAGCTCTGCCGCAACCTCGCCTTCAACCGCAACGTGATTTTCCGGGCGCCAGGTGACGCGAGCTTCTTCGGCCTCCAGGCCAGCCTCGGCCAGTGCCGCTTTGACCGCTTCAAACTCCGCCGGCGGCGTCAGCACCTCACACCACTGATCCGAGCTAATAACGTCTTCAGCCCCGGCTTCCAGACCGATCTCAAACAAACGCTCTTCAGTGACGCCATCTTTGCCGAGTTCAAACCAGAGCTGGCCGACCTGCTGGAACTGATAGGCCACCGAACCGCTGGTGCCCAGTGAGCCGCCATGTTTAGTCAGCGCATGCCGCACATCGGCCACAGTGCGAGTGGTGTTGTCGGTCATGCAATCAATGATCAAGGCCACCCCGCCAGGTGCGTAACCTTCGTAACGCACCTCCTCCATTTTCTGACCTTCCAACTCGCCACTGCCGCGTTTGACTGCCCGCTCCACCGTGTCGCGGGTCATATTCGCGGTCAGGGCACGATCAATAGCCAGCCTTAATCTGGAGTTGCCCGCAGGATCACCACCGCCCGCCCGCGCGGCCATACTGATTTCCCGAATCAGTTTGGTAAATACCTTGGCCTTCTGTGCATCCGCCGCATTCTTACGGCCTTCGATACTTGGTCCGCGACCCATTCAATGACTCACAAATTAAAATTTCAGACGAATACCACCGTGCACACCATCTTCCTGCACGTCTCTGGGTCGACCGAAGTCAGCTTCGATCTTTCGGTAACCAACGTAGATGGAGGCATCTTTGAGAATCTGATAATCGATGGCAGCGGCGTACTCAAAAATATCGTCGACATCGCCAAAACTGGCGGCTTCTGGACCGAACCAGGCATAGGCAGAAAATCCGAAGCGGTCGTATCCGGGAACGCGCACCTCAAGCTTGCCGCCTAACTCCACTGCGCCGCCGCTATCGCTCTCAGCATCAATATACTGCAGGCGAGCGCCGATTCCAGCTGTCACGTTGGCATTCTGGGCGCCGGCGTCCCCGGTGAGTAGCACACCGATATGAGCAGCGCCGAAGTCATTGTCGTCATTATCATCGCCGTAGATGCCGCCGATCTCGTACTCGCCCTTGGTGTTGTTCAGAACTCGGGACAGCGGACCATCGACAGCAATGCGTACCGAGTCGCCGGATATATTGGCGTCGAAGGTCTCCGCATGAACCGAATCGAATGAAAAAATTATCGCTAATACAGAAAGATATTTAATATTTTTCATGTTGTTTCTAGTTTATTTTCTCTTCTTGTTGACAGCGTGAATGGCACGACCATCGACAGCGAGATAGGCCTCGTGCAGGGCTTCTGACAAGGTCGGATGACCGTGCATGGTCAGCTGGAGATCCTCGGTCACGGCACCAAATTCCATGGCCACCACGACCGACTGCAATACCTCCGACACGTAAGGCCCGACCATGTGGACGCCCAGAATGCGGTCAGTCTTGGCGTCCGAAATCACCTTGATGGTCCCCGTCGCCGCTTCCATCGCCTTTGCGCGACCATTGGCAGCAAATGGGCTGGTACCCACCTTGACCTCATAGCCGGCTTGCTTGGCATCTTCTTCGGACAGACCAACCCAGGCAATTTCCGGTGCGGTGTAGATCACGCAGGGGATGGTGCTGTAATTAACCTCAGTTTTTTCTCCGTGCAGCTGCTCGACCAGCGCCACGCCTTCCTCGATGCCCTTGTGCGCCAACATCAGACCGCCAATGACATCGCCGGTGGCATAAACACCATCGAGGTTGGTCTTGTAGTGCTTATCGACCTTCACAAAACCGCGCTCATCGAGTTCAAGCCCGACGCCCTCAGCGTTCAGCCCATCAGTGAAAGGCCGACGCCCGACGGCAACGATGAGTTTGTCGAAGTTTTCTTTCTTGGTCTCACCGCCCTCTTCATACTCAACCGCCACTCCCTTGCCGCTGGCCTTGGCTGCGGAAACCTTGGCATTGAGTTTGATATCCAGCCCCTGCTTGCTGAGCTGGCGCAAGGCGTCCTTGGCCACGGTCTGGTCGACCATGGGCAGAAACTTGGGCAGGGCCTCAAGAATGGTGACCTTGGAACCCAGACGCGCCCACACGCTGCCCAACTCCACACCGATCACACCAGCACCGATAATCCCGAGCTTCTTCGGAACCTCGGTAAAATCTAGGGCATCCCATGAATCACAGATCCTGTCATGGTCGAAAGCCGCTATCTTTTTCAATTCTACGGGCATGGAACCGGTGGCAACGATGATGTTTTTGCCGGTCAGGATTTTCTTTTCGCCCTTGTGCGAGGTGAATTCCACCTTGCCGTCACCCAGCAGCTTGCCAAAACCTTCCAGCCCGGTGACGCCGTTCGCCTTGAACAACTGGCCGATACCGCCCGTAAGGCCTGCGCTGATCTTGTTCTTGCGCTCTTGCATGATGCCCAGATCCAGCTTGGGCACGCTAACCTTAACCCCGTGCACGGCCAGCTCATGACCCGCGCGGTGGAACATCTCTGATGACTCCAGCAAAGCCTTGGATGGAATGCAACCCGCATTGAGACAGGTGCCGCCATAGGCCGGCTTGTCATCCTTGTTGAGCCAGCTATTGATGCAGACAGTTTTCATCCCGAGCTGGCCCGCTCGAATCGCTGCCGGATAACCGCCCGTACCGCCGCCGATCACGATCAGATCGTAATTCTCACTCATAGCCAATTGCCGCCCTCTGCGTTATGTCGATGGAATTCCGACATTGTAGCTGGGCTAGCGACTTCCCCGCATCAGGATCATGCCTATTTGGCATGGATCGACAGTGACGCGCGTCTATTTGGCCCGATCCCGCTCGGATTGACGATCCTGTCTAGGCCTTGCACGACAGGCGAGCCTCCTTCTCAAGGCAATGCCTGCGCCTGCTCAGGCGCCAGCGCATTCGCCGCTGCCACCGCGTCTCCGCCACTAGCGTCAAACACGCGGCGCCATGTGGCGTAGGTTTCCATCTGCCCCTGCTGCCATGGATGAAAACCTGGTTTGTAGTAGGCGAGATAGTGCGGTAGGAGCCGACGCATGATTCCATTTCGGCCATAAAGCCAGACCAGCCCCTTTCGCCACACGCCAAAGCGGTGCTTCACGCCGTCGGCCTTGAACATGTGGTGCATGATCAGAAACGTGTGCAGCGGAAACATCATGCTCACATAGAGCATGGATAGGACGCGGGTGAAATAGCCGGTTTTGGCCACGTTCTGCATGACATCAAAGGCAACGGCCTTGTGCTCGATCTCTTCAACGCCGTGCCAGACATACAGGGCACGCATGCGTTCGTCAGCTGCCTCGAATACATCCGGGTCCTTCATGAAGCTGTGCGCCATGATGGCAGTCATATGCTCAACTGCGGCTGTGTGCGCGATGGTGTAACCCGCAGGCAGGTACTTGCGCAGGCCTGCGAGGATCTTCTTTTCCTGATTGATGATGGCGCTCACGCGAATGCCCTGCTGGGCAATGCGCTCGTTATAAGCGCTGTGCACCTTGCCGTGCTGGCCTTCCTGATAGATGAAATCCTTCACCTGAGATTGCAACTCTGGATCGGCAATCTGTTCGCGGTAATCACGAACACAGGCAATGAAGAATTTTTCCCCTTCGGGAAACAGCAGCGACATGGCATCGAAAAAACGCGTTTTGAAGGGATCATCGGCGAACCACCAACGCTGAATATCGCCGTCCAGACCAAAGTCAGGCCCTTTGCGCTTCACGATCTCTTTCATCTGCGGTGCAGACGCCTCCATCTTCTCTCTCCAGCTGCTTCGAATGGCCTCAATTTACGCGCCAGCAAGGGAACTAGATATGACAAGCCGCGACCGAAAGGAACAATGCACGACAATCTGGTGACATCCCCCCGGGGGACCCAAGGCCCCGAAATGACGCTATCTTCGCTGCCGATAGGCTCGAGGCGACTGACCGGTCCAACGGCTAAAGGCCCGCGTGAAACTTCTGCGATCGGAAAAGCCCAGTCGTTCCGAAACGACCTCAATATCCAGCGACTCCTCCGCAAGCCACTGGACGGCAAGATTCATCCGCACACGTGATTGAATCTGGCCGTAATTTTCGCCCTCTGCCGACAAACGTCTTTGCAGAGTGCGGGGATGTAGCTTGAGCTGGGCGCTGACCACGCCGACGCCCTCTCCCAACAACTCAGGCCGTCGCTCAAACAGATTAATCAAGCGAGTAACCATGTCGGCCGGTTGGAGCCGCTCAGACAAGCGTTGCGTAACGCGCAGCTCCGCTTGGCGATGCAGGGTGTCCGAGGCGCCGCCCAGACGGATGTCGAGCAGTCGCGGCTCTATATGAAGTGCATTGTGTGCCTGCTCAAATTGAATCGGCAATTTCCACGCCTCCCGAATCTGAGCTGCATAGGGCGGCGGTGCCTGCTGGAATGTGGCGCGAAGAAAGTCGCCGCGCTCATTGAGCAAGGCGCGACCAAATTTGAGTACTGAGGTAAACGCGGCCTCCACAAACCAGGGGAAGGCCGTGTGCAAACCTCTGGATTGCCAATCGAGTTGAATACAGGCGCTGCCCGCAGTCTCCACCATCACCATTTTCAGATTCGGATTCAGCAGAAGCTGCAACCACTCGAACACGCGGGCGGACTCGCGCAGCGTCCGGCTTGTTGTCATAAAAGCTTCGACGTCGGGCAAGTATTCAAAGCCAAAAGTCTGGCCGAGCACCAGCGGGAAGTGTTGCCTTCGAGAGCGGCTGACGCACGCGCTCATCACTCTCTCCATATCGCAGGCCGCGATTGTCGCGCTCTCGATATGCATCAGATCAGCCTCAATTCCCAAGCCCCGAAAGACCGATTCGATACTGAAACCACAGGCTGCCGCCGCCTTGACCCAGTTGGGCAGACTGATCAGGGGAATCTCCGCTGCAGCATGATCTGACATTTGCAAAGTATGCCAAGACCCAAGCAGCCACAGGCGTGCAATTAATTGCATGGCCAGCACGCAAGGACCATTTGGCTGTTAAGGAGTCTGAACTTCCACCCATGCCAATGGCCTCAGACGCTTCATTACCCTCTGTCTGTAGTTCGATTCACGGATGATCGAGGAATTTAGCTCCTCCGATTTTTGAAAATTGCATTACATCCTCGGATTTCGCGGCTTCACCGCCCAGCGCCAGGACCCAAGGTTCAACAAAGTTTGCGCCGCGAGATCGTAGCCGACCCTTCCATCAGCGATCTTTTTCGTGAGCCGACATTAGCCGTCTTGTACAAACCCTTGCCGAGTGAAGAGCCCCTGCGAGATGGGCTGCGCCCTTTGCGTCATTTGATGGTCCACCCGGAAGGCAGCCCCCTAAGCCTGTCCGATATGAAGACTGCTTGGGATCCCCTTATTTCCGGCGCTGGCCCTCGTGTCTACGATCACCTGCCGGCGACAGCCAAGGAGTTCACCAATTGCGCTGGCGCTGGACACACATTTTCTAGGTGGTCGGCAAAGTTCATGCGGCGCTTGGCGACATTCGTCAAACCGAACATTGTTAATGCGCTGCTTCCGGGGCGTGATCCTCAAACCTCATGCATTCAATTCGCCAATGCGATCGGGCCATCCGTGGTCACCCCCGCAATGCTGGAGTACGCGCCACCGGTGCGTGCCGGATCAGGCCCTCGCCCATCTAGGAAAAAGCATCAGATGGCCATGTTCGATGAGGGCGGCGTGTCAGCTAATGTGCCGGCACGCATTCCCTGGGAAGGGGTCCACACTGGCCGCATCGGAAGGCGAAATGCCTTCTACCTTGCACTGGATTGCTTTCAGCCGCAGTACGAACCTAGGCATCTATCAGCCCCACCCCTCGGGTGGCAGAGCAGCCGCTACGCAGCCAGTCCCCCTACCACGAGCGCCTCATGCGCTTTGATCCCGCACCGCCGCCTGTCAATTT
>JBFJJV010000026.1:0-25892 GCA_041635265.1 Panacagrimonas sp. | reverse complement strand
GATGGATATCGTGATTCGTATGATGCCGCTGATTACCCGACTGCCTCTGGCTGCGGTCACGGCGGTGATGGGCGAGTTCACCAGGGCGCAGGATGCGCAGATCAGCAATGTGCCCGGGCTGCGTTTTCCGGTCTATATGGCAGGCGCAGAAATCACCCATCTTTATCCATTTGCGCCCGTCCCGGGCTGCGGCATGATGGTTGTGTTGCTCACGCATAACGGGAAATGTTGTATCGGCGTCAATAGTGATCGTGCTGCCGTCAGTGAGCCCGAGCTGTTGATGGAATGCTTGGAGAAAGGCATCGCCGAGGTTGTGGCGCTGGGCAAACCAAAGCCAAGAAGAATAACGTCCTCGTCATCTAGCAAAACTGTATCCGGAAGGAAATCCTCATGAAACATCAGGAAGGCCACATCAGCGGCGTAAAAGGGCTGAATATTTTCTGGCAGAGCTGGGTCCCAGAGTCACCCAAAGGGCTTGTGGTTCTGGTCCACGGCCTCGGCGAGCACAGTGGTCGCTATCAGCAAGTAGCGCAGGCGTTGAACGATATCGGCTGCGCGGTCTATGCCATGGACCATCGCGGTCACGGGAAGTCCGATGGGAGGCGCGCGCTGGTCGATCGTATGTCCCACGCCGTGGCAGACATCGATCAGGTCATGGATCTTGCCAAAGCTGCACACCCCGGACTGAAGACCTTTCTTCTCGGGCACAGCATGGGCGGTGCGCTGTCGCTCAGCTACGCGATTCGCAAGCCGTCCAAGCTGGATGCACTGGTCCTGTCTGGGCCGGCGGTCGCACTGGAAGCTGCGCCGCCCTTGATCGGTCCGATCAGCAAATTCCTCGGCATATTCCTGCCTGCGCTTGGAATGTTCGCCATCGATCCCTCCCTGGTCTCTCGCGACAAGAGCGTCGTTGATGACTACACCAATGACCCCCTGAACGCACACAGTAAAGTGCCTGCGCGCACGCTCAGCGAAATCGTCAAATTTGTGGAATTGCTGCCGGTGCTCTTGTCTGCGATCAATTTGCCACTGCTCATCATGCACGGTGAACAAGACAAACTTGCGGGCGTAGCAGGCAGCAAAATGGTCGCCGACCGCGTCAGCTCAAAAGACAAGGAATTGATTATCTATAAAGGGCTCTATCACGAGATATTCAATGAGTTGCCGGATGATCGTGCCTTGGTCTTCAAGGATCTGACCAATTGGATTCAGAAGCGTCTTGCCTAGAGGCCTTGCAAGCGGCAGGTAACTTGGCGTCAGGGTCACGACGCCATTAACTCGTCTGGCAGACTGAGAAATTTCGGCAAGTCAAGAAATCAGTCGTGCAGTGCGCCCTCACAGGCCGCACAATTCCCGGACCCTGCTATCAACCGGTAGCAAGTCTTTGCAACAGGCGCACTCATGCACCCTCTTTCCTTCCAACATCTGAAACTGCGGCCAGAGCTGCTGCGAGCGCTCGATACGCTCGGTTTCGAGCACATGACTCCGATTCAGGCGCTTAGCCTGCCGCCGCTGTTAGAGGGCAGGGACGTGATTGGACACGCGCGTACCGGCACAGGCAAGACAGCGGCCTACGGTCTGGCCTTGTTGTCGCGTCTTGCTCCTGAGTTGCAGCAGGTGCAGTGCCTGGTGCTGTGTCCGACGCGTGAGCTGGCAGATCAGATATCCAAGGAGATTCGTCGGCTCGCTCGCTTTCTTCCCAATATCAAACTTAGCGTGCTCAGTGGCGGCATCTCGACCCGGCCGCAACTAGCCTCGCTGAAACAGGCCCCGCACATCGTGGTGGGAATGGCAGGACGGGTTTTAGAGCATCTTGAGACGGGCGCGCTGAAACTGGATGGCCTCAGAGTGCTGGTGCTGGACGAGGCCGACCGCATGCTGGACTCGGATTTTGAACAAGCCAGTCGAGCCATCGTCCGGCAAGCGCCTGCGCAGAGGCAAACCCTGTTTTTCTCAGCAACTTATCCCGAAGCGGTGCGTGTCCTGAGCCAGAAATTACAGAAGAATCCGATGGAAGCCAGCGTCGATGCCGTGGCCAACGCACCGGAAGTGACACAGACTTTCTATGAGGTGGACGCCCCAAGGCGTCTGGATGCCCTAGTCCACTTGCTGAGCCAGCATCAACCCGAGTCCGCGCTGATTTTCTGCCACACGAAAAACAATGTGCGTGAGGTGCAGGCGCAGCTCGCCAAGCTGAATTTCTCGGTCCTGGCATTGCACGGCAATATTGACCAGCGCGAACGAGACGAGGTGCTGGTGAAATTCGCCAACGGCAGCTGTCGTATTCTGGTCGCAACCGATGTTGCAGCCCGCGGTCTGGACATCAAGAATCTGGCGGCCGTCATCAGCTATGAGCTGCCCAAAGAACCCGACATGCACGTGCATCGAGTGGGGCGAACCGGGCGCGCCGGCAGCAGTGGCGTTGCCATACATCTGGTGGCCCCTGCCGAGCGCACCCGTCTGACTGAACTCGTGCACCGCCTCGGCCTGCAGGCTGATGTGCGTCCTCTGCCGCGGACCCTCGCTGCTGCCCAGGCCTTGCCGGCCTCGCGCTTGACGCTGTGTGTCGATGGCGGGCGACGCGACAAGCTCAGACCGGGTGACCTACTTGGAGCGCTGACCAGTGGAGACGGCATCGCAAAAGAAGCGGTCGGCAAAATTGATACCTTTGATACCCGCACCTACCTGGCGGTAGACAAAAACGTCTTTCAGATCGCGATGCAGCGACTGCAGGAGGGCAAGATCAAGGGGCGAAAATTCAGAGTGCGGCGCATTCCTTGAGCCCTTACTGGAACGACTATTTCTCGACGGCGATGCAGATAGTCTGTGCCTGAAATTTGCCGAAGGAACTCATCCATTGTTGAATCTTGAATCCACACGAGGGATCTTCAATTGAAAGACATTCAGGCTATGGGGTTGCGAGCCGCCGAGTTGCTGCTGGCGCGGAAGGAGAAAATTGCCGTTGCAGAAACCTCCGCTGGCGGTCTGATCTCCGCCAGTCTGCTCGCCGTGCCCGGGGCTTCCAGATATTTTGCGGGCGGCGCCATCACCTACTCTCTGCGGTCGATCAAGGGCTTGGTCGGAATCACCCGCGAAGAAATGGAAGCCAGGCAAATTCGCTCCAGTTCCGAGCCCTACGCACAGTGGCTGGCACAGGCCGTCAAATCGCGTCATGGCGATCTGAACTGGTCGCTGGCAGAAACCGGTGCCGCAGGGCCCGGCGGAAACCGCTACGGCGATCCGGCAGGCCATACCTGCATGGCCGTCGCGGGCCCGGTAGAGTTGGTGCGCACGCTCAAAACAGGCAGCGCTGATCGCGTAGAAAACATGTGGGTCTTTGCCCAAGCGAGCTTGGCCCTGCTGGTGGAGGCACTGGAGCATGCCGATCCATGAAATTAGTCGCATTAGGAGAATGTAATTCGGCCTGCCCACAATTCCGGACGCTCAGGTCCATTCACCAAAACTGCTCATCCAAAGCAGTTCTGCAGAAATTATCAGTGAGAAGTTAATGCCAAGCGAACATAGCAATGATTGCCAATAAGACTTCAGATGCGCAGATGCACCCTTTTGTTCGTGCACTGCTGAAAGTGTGTTCCTTGCGACCGGACAAGCAGGCTGCTCAGTTGGAAAAAATTTGGGCTGCAAAATGGGCGCAGTTGGCGAAGGCAGATAATCTCAGTGCGATGCACTTCCATCGAAATGTGCTGATGGCAGCATTGGCCGGAGCCTCTCCGTTTGGCACGCCTCGGCCACCAGTGCGCCAACGATTGACTCAGTACATCGACACCCTGAACGCCAGGCTGGCAGTGCGGCTATCGCAACTCCGCCTCTCAGGCCTCAGCAAGCTTCACGCGTCCGCCCGGCCTGAAAGAATTCTCATTCTATTGGCGATGTTGCCTTCAGATCGCCTGCGCAATGCACATTTGCGCCAAACGGCATCATATGCGAGCGCCATCGCGTTACAGCCTGGGGTTCAGTCGGTGCACATCGTCGTTTCACAGGAATTTCATCTGATGGGAGAGGATTTTTCCTTCCAAGGATTCGGCGATGTGATTGGCACCGTGGTTGACACCAAGCCCTGCCCGGAAAGTTGGGTGCAGGCCGTAAAAGATGTATTGCTTGATTCCGAAGCCGATGCTTTGGGCAAGATCACGTTTCATGCGCCGACTCCGGATGCAACTCTCTATCCGTATCGATCCAGTCTGCAGGAAATTCGCCGTTTCCAGCCTGACGTTGTTTTATCATTCCTCGGCTTCATGGGGTCGGAGGTCATTCCGGCCGTTATTCATCGACATGTGCCCATCCTCGGCGTGCAATTCAATGGCTTGAATCCCGAGCCAGAGAACTGCGATCTTGTTTTGGCACAGGGGCATGTTGATCTTGCCCGCAAGCGTAGCCCTGAGCGGTGGCGCAATCAGCAGATCCCAATCAGACCGTTTCCGAAACGCGAAACGCTAGGCCGAGAGGCGGTCACTTCCAGAGCAATAGAAACGGTTATTGTGACTGCTCTGAGTGTGGGCCGTCTCGAGAATTTGTTGCTGCGCTTTGAACAGAAATTGCTGCGTGAAATTTGTGAATTCCTTTCCAGTCAATCCGATCAGGTCGGCTGGCTATTCGTCGGAATTCACGAACCCAAGCGCATCGAGGCCCTGCCCGGGCCCTGGCAGAAACTTATGGCGAGCGGCCGTCTGCGTCTGGAAGGATATGTTCCAGATTTGCGCGCCGTGTACGAGCATTGCGATATCTATGCGCATGTGCCGGAATCTCCAGGAGGAGGTATGGGCATCGCCATGGCGATTGCCGAGGGTTTGCCAACACTCGTGCCCAGATTTGCGGATGCAGCGAATTTTATGCCCCGCGAATACTGTGTCGATAATAATCAGGAACTATTCACCCAGCTCGACGCACTGCTCAAGTCAGAGCGCCATCGAAGGGATATGGCCAAGGCTCAATTAGACGCCATGAGCCGACAATTCGACCTGCGCAAGGTGGGCATCGAGTTGTTGAATCATCTGGAGTTGGCCCGGCGAAATGGCCTTGAACGCCTGCGTCCGCCCGGGCCGGCCGCAGGCGGCATTAATTCCCCGGAGCTGGCACGGCGACCCTGTTCCTTCGGGTATCTGAGCGAAGTGCAACTGGCCCAGATGGGCTTCCGTTCGCTTGGCAAAAACGTGATGATCCACGAGCTCGCGAATATTGTAAATCCGGAATGCATCGACATTGGCAGTCATGCAAGAATCGACGGCTTTGTGAATCTGATCGCGCGGCATCCCATTTCTATTGGTCGCTACACACACATCGGTAGTTTCAGCCAGATTTCTGCCGCTGACGCGGAGATTGTCCTTGGTGACTACAGCACGCTGTCTCAGGCCTCCCTCGTCTACACTTCGTCGGACGACTTCAGCGGCGAGAGCTACATTGGCGCTACGGTTCCTGTCGAATATCGCAACCCTGCAAGAGGAGCGGTCAGGATCGGGCGACATTGTGCGGTTGGCGCTAGGTGCGTCATTCTGCCGGGTGTCGAGTTGGCAGATGGGGCGTGTATGGGTGCCATGTCCTTAGCTAAAACCTCGCTGGATGGATGGACACTTTATGCAGGCATTCCAGTGCGTCGCATTCGCCCTCGCTCCCAGCCAGATCGGCTGGACCTTCCGGACTGACAGAAAATGGCTGCGCATCATTCTTTCAAAATTCCTTTTATTCGAACGCAATTTCCCGATCCTGGGGAATGGCTGCCGTTTTTGAAAGAAAGTTACGCAACCAACCGCTTCTCGAATTTTGGCCCGACCTACGCGTCTCTTTCAGCGAAGCTGAGCTCTTCGTTTGCGGCTCAGGGATATTCGGCGCTGCCAGCGACGAACGCGACCTCAGCACTGACAGCTGTGCTTCTGAGTTTGGAATCGAGTGGTGATGTAGTGCTTCCGGCGTTCACGTTCCCGGCAACTCTGCAGTCGGTTCTGGCCTCAGGAAGAGATGTTCGGCTCTGCGATGTGGATCCGCGAACTTGGGAAATGAGCGATGAGACTCTGGCCGCTGCAATCTCTGAGGGAAATATAGCTGCTATCGTCCCCGTACGAAGTTTTGGGTTGGTAAGGGATATCGCTGCCTTGCAGAATCTGGCTGTACCGATAGGTGCGCAACTGATCATTGACGGTGCCGCGTCGATGGGTTCTCCAGCAAGGTCTGGGGGCTTCGGCTCGAAAGCCGGCGAAATCGAGATCGTGTCCCTGCATGCGACGAAGACCGTTCCGGCCGCCGAAGGAGGGGTTGTATTTGCACCGCAGGACAGGGCGGTAGCGATTCGCTCGGCATTCAATTTTGGCCTGAAGGTGGCTGGCGGTTTTGGCGATGGTATCAATGCCAAACTCGACGATGTCAGAAGCGCTATCGCGCTGGCGTCGCTCAAAGTCGCGAGTGCGCAATTCGATCGGCGAAAAATGATTGCCGAGTTTTATACGCGGGCGATAGAAGAATTTTCAGACTTGGTCAGTTTGCCAATTAACCCGGGGCCAACGCCGTGGCAGTGTTTTCCGATCCTGCTGCGCGACGCTGATGCGCGGGTTGCACTGATGCAGAGGATGGCGGGAGCTGGCATTGAAACGCGGCGCTATTACTTCCCATCTCTGAGTCTCGGTTACAGCGGTAGATTTTCTCATCGGATAAAGGTGTGTGGGGCGAAGGTCTCTGAGGACCTCGCTGATCGCATGTTATGCCTCCCTATCTATTCAGGAATGAAGGATGAAGAAATCAGCCAGTGCATCAGCGCGGTACGCCGAAATCTTCAATTGATGGAATTGCAAACCGTGTGCGGATGATTCTGGAGCCATTCAATGCCAGGGAACCAGAGTCGCTCAACCCACTTTGCTGTCGTAAATTCCCGGTTCTCTGTCTGGGGACATGTTTTCGTGTTTGAAGGGGCACTCCGGTGCCTCGCGCCCTAGAAATCGGCAAAGTTGTTCCCATCCGTCACCACGAAAAACATTGAATTCGAGGAATCGGTCCGCCGGCTTATCATCAAAAAAATGTTGAACCCTGCTGTCGAATCTGTGCCACGCCGTTTTTGCATCGGGGTGCCGAAAGTACAGTGCGTGGCCGATCAGCGCAGCCGGCCCTGGATTTTGTCTTGCACGATCAATCGATTCAGCCCAGGATTTGCTGCCAGTTTGGCGGTGATAATGCCTCTTCATCGAGTCGACCCAGTCGGCTGCTGGGCGCGTGGTGTAGACGAATTTGGCGTTTGGAAACGTGTGATACAAAGATTCAAAGTACTGGCTGCACGTAATATCGCTGTGCGCATCGAACAGCAAGTTATCTTTTTCACAAAGCACTTGGAACGTGATCGGGTGCAGATAGTGCGCTGATCGATATCCAAGTTGCATCAGAGCATGGTGAAGGCTTGTGGTCCCGGTCTTGGACAGCCCGATCCCAAAAATGCGGGGCGCATGAAAATCGGGATAGCTCGGCGCCATCAGACGCTGTGCATGTTCGCCAAATAATTCAAACCGGCCGGCTGGCAATTCTTCTGCACGCAGGGTGGAATAATCCGAGAGAAAGCTTGCATGGTCCCGGATCATCAGATGCAAGACCATCCGAAGGTCTGCACGTTCCAACTGCTCGTCAGTATCGTCCGACTTGGGCAGGTGTTCGAGGGCATGCTGAAAGCGCATCACGATGGGACTACATTCTTCTACGCTATAAAGCAGTGTGCTGATCCGGGCCAGCATCCTGAGTGCGCTAATGCTGGCTGCCTGGTCCAAGACATTTGGCAGCTCTCTGCGGGCCTGAGCGATGAGACCGATGCGGGCCAGATTGCGAATCCTTCTGATGCTTGTTCGAACATGTGCTTTGCAGTCGCGCCCGCGCCGTAGGGATTGGATTTCAGCAGCTTGTCCAAATTCATAGCGTTTCTCGTGCGCGAGGGCGAGAATCTCACGCGCATTCGCATTTTCGGAGTCCAGATTGAGCAACTCCTTTGCCAGGGTCATTGCGGCCTCGTCCTGATCTGAGTTGATCAAGGCCTTCGCTTGCTGCAATGCCCAACTTGCATTCGGCTTGTCTGCACTGAAGCGCTGTTGCAGTTCTCTCCAGAGGACGGCTGCTTCCGCCCAATTTTGGCTCATCGTTGCGAGTTTGGCGGCGCCTGTCCAAGATGCCTGCCGTTCCGGGAAGTGCTGTTTGAGTAGACTGAAAATCTCAACGGCAATGTGGTTTTGGCCCAAGGCCACTAATTTGTCGGCAATAGCGATGACTTGCCAATATGGGCGTTTGGGAAGTTCGTCTTCGTCGAGTGTTGCCCTCGAGCTACTTGGCCAAGCTTCCTTGACTGCATGCGCGCGAATTTGCGCTAGAAGACCTCTCAGAGCTTTGCCTTGGGGGGCGTCGGTTTGATAATGGAGCACCGAATTAGGCATGCCTAGAGAGTATTTGTGGGGAGGGAGGGCGCAATTTTGTCATTTTTTCGAGTTTCGTCGAAAGGTGTCGATAAGGACCCAATCGTCATTGAGCCCGACGCGCCGGGGTGTTTGTTCGCAGTCAAATTGTTGGGCCGCCTCCGTCCTTGCTAAAGCCGAGGAAAACGATCGTTAAAGGGAGTCTTTCGCTGAGAAAAATCGTCTCAATGGGGGATGAGCTATTGCTCCGGATTGAAGCAGTAAATCGCAGATCGAAAGTGTCCTGACAATTATTATTGTCGCAGAGAGCTAACTGCATAAAAACATCTAATTTTGTCCCGCCTTGAGATACTCGATGCAGTCGGTCGGCCACAAGAACTCGGACCAGCCCCGCTCGGGCTGGCCGTCGATTGTGCAACTCATCGCCGCTTCGTTGAGGGTGCAGCTCGGTTCCGGATGGAATGGAAAGAATCCAAAGTAGTCTCCAATCACTTTCGCAGTGCGGCCGCCCGTGTCGTGCACGGTCGCGTTAATGGTTTTCTGTACGTACTGATCGTCGACTGTGAATTCAATTTCAAGCTGACTGACTTGAGCCATGAGCCTGTCGCGCGAAATATAGCCGCGCAGTATGGGTTCTCCGCGCGCCTGGATTTGCCAGAAGTGCACGCAGCGATCATCGCTCTGCGCGTGCAGACACTTCCAATGTTGTGGTGTGCCCCGGTTGCGTGTGTCCCAGGAATGATCGCGAGCGGCGGTGGTATCAAACGCGTACTGCTTGCCATCAACGGTGATGCTGCCGACCAGTTTGCCCGCTTGTTCCAGGCGGTCGGTCGCGGCCCAGTCAGGGCATCCCTCAGGGTGTGAGCTATAGGCTTAGGCTGGGTGCAGCGCTTCGAACCTGCACTCGAAAGCAATGCGCTCTCCCTTGCTGGCAATTTCGGCATTTTTTTGTTTGAGGTCCTGCTTGAGATGGACGCTGCCGACTTTCCAGTCGTCAAAATTCAGATTTCTGGCTACCTTGATGCCGTCGACTTTTTCCGCCACTGGGCTTGCCAGACTCGGTCCGAAAGCAAGCAGCGCCGAACCCGCGATGCTGTTCTTGTTCACCCAGGTGTAGATGAAGGCGCCGAGGCCATGCTCGCGCAGCGAGACCACCTAGGGGATCGACTCCCGTTCCAGTGGCAGATCAGCCGGCTGGTGGCGACAGTCATTGACCGGGTCAGGCGGACCGCCATTGGCCGCACAATTTCACAAAATGCGGGTTAGGGATCCCGCGCCACCCGGAATCCAATGGCGTCACTCAGGCTTTCGGCGTCATCCGCATCGCGGGTAGCAGAGCGCATGCTGCGCGGATTATTGCCCCAGCCGCCACCACGATTGACCCGCTTGCGGCAGTCGCCGCCATGCACCCAGGCCTTGCTATCGCTCGGCGCGTTGCTGTAATCAGAGTGCCAGCAGTCCTGTACCCATTCCCAGACGTTGCCGGCGAGGTCGTGGAAGCCCCAAGCAGACGGTTTGAAGCTGCCCACCGGGGCTGTTTTGGCAAAGCCGTCATCGCAATCCGCTCGCCAGTGCCAGTTGGGGTGAACTTGAAAGGCCGTGCGATCAAAGACGTTGGCGCGCGCGCAAACCCATATTGAGCCGTCTCCCCAGCCGTAGCGGGTACTGGTGCCATTACGCGCCGCGTATTCCCACTCGGCCTCTGAGGGCAGGCGATATTTGCGACCGGTTTTTTTGCTGAGCCAGGCAACATACTGCTGGGCGTCGAGCCAGGTCACGTTGATCACCGGTCTGCGCCCGCGCCCCCAGCCTTCGTCATCCGCCTTGCGCAAGCAGCCGCGGTCGGCATGACAGGCGTCAAACTCGTCGAAGGTAATCTCGTATTTGCTCAAAGAAAACTCTGACACCGCAACTTCATGTACCGGCAGTTCGTATGGAGTCCCGACGTTACTTTGCTCCCCCATGAGAAAACGACCACCCTTGAGGCGAATCATCTCGGGCGTATCAGCGCAGTCCCGCCAGGAGACCGGGCCATCGTCCTCGGATCTGGGCGGTAGGGGCGGCGGAACCGGGCAGTTAGGCAGGCCGGGCCGAGTGCGGGCCACGGGTTTCTTCGGGACATGCTCCGGGAGAGACCCCTGGGTCTCCTGCCTGGTTTGCTCGTTCGCAACAGGCCCTCCCTGGGCATGAGCGAGGTTCGACACGCCCAGCAGCAGGCTCAGCGCCAGTCCGCCCCAGCCCACTGAGTGCGGCGTGCGGGCCACTGATTGGGGAGGTGCGAGCTTTCTTTTTCTTGTCAGGTGCTGCGCTGTGCTTTTGAAATAGCGCTTGCCTTGGTGCTTGCTTCTTTGATCTTGCGCCATGCGTCGTCGGAGAGTTTTGTCAGGCCGGCAAAGGTGGAGGGCGCGGCCAAGTGATGACCGCCATCGATGCAAATGGTTTCACCCGTAATGTAATCGGCCCCGTCGCCAAGCAACAAAATCATCAGGTTGGCGAGTTCTGAGAGCTCACCATAGCGTCCCATCGGGACTTCGTCAGCTTGGGTGGCCCCTACTTTAGCGTCCTCGGTCGGTGAGAGCATCTCCCAGGCGTAATCGGTCGGGAAAGGCCCGGGTGCAACTGCATTGAGTCGAATGCCGTATTTGGCCCACTCGACCGCCAAGGACATGGTCATGGCATTGACGGCTGCCTTGGCCATGGCCGATGGCACCACATAGGCAGACCCGGTCCAGATCCAGGTGACCAGCGTGGAAACCACGGAACCTTTCAGCCCCTGCTCAATCCAGCGTTTGGCCACTGCTTGCGTGGTCAGGAAGGCGCCGCCCATGACAGTCGAAGTAATCGCCTCAAAGGCGCGCGGGCTCAAATCCTTGGTCGGCGCGATAAAGTTCGCAGCAGCGTTATTGATCAGGCCGGTCAGTGGGCCGTGCTGCTCAAATATTTCGCCGACGGCTGCGTCGACGAGTTCTGCCTTGCGGATGTCCACCGCCTGCACATGGGCGCGCTCAGCACTGCAGGCTTCGTTGATCTCCGCTGCTGCGGCCTGCAATACGTGCAGACGACGCCCCCAGAGGTGCACAGAAGCGCCGTGCTGAGCAAGATGGGTCGCCACGCCCTTGCCCAGCCCGGTGCCTCCGCCCGTGACCAGGATGCGTTTGCCGGCAAGCACACCCGCCGCATAGATTGACAAAATCGATCTCCAGAGAATAAAAGGTAGGGGACCATACGAGAATTAAGAGCTTCTTTCAATGAGCTTTGTTTGCCAGCTGCGGTCGGACCGTGGGGGCTTAACCTATTAGGCAGATTCTCCACGTTTAGTGTGCATTTTATGGCCAGTGCCAACACGGGACAGCGGCTTATTACGCGCGGGTCCATCTAAGGGGCTGCTTGAGCGCACTTTCAGGGACAGCAGTTTCTTGTCAGGCAGATTTCGAGAACTTTACATACAGTAGTATTGTACCGTACGATTGTTTGCCTGTGCCCGAGGAGTGGTTCATGTTCCAGCGTCGTCTGTTTTCCCAAGAGCACGAGATGTTCCGAAGCTCTGTGCGTAAATTCATTGAAAAAGAGATCGCTCCCTTCCATGAGCAATGGGAAAAGGACAAGTGTGTCCCGCGCGAGTTGTGGCTCAGGGCAGGTGAAGCCGGCTTGTTGTGCTGCACGGTCCCGGAGGCCTACGGCGGCCTCGGGCTCGATTATCTGTTTGATGTCGTTGTCTTTGAGGAAATCGCCCGCAGCGGTTTTACCGGCCCGGGCTTTCTGATCCATTGTGATCTGGTGGCTACCTACATCAAGAGTTTCGGTAGCGAAGAGCAGAAGAGGCAGTGGTTGCCCAAGATGGTTTCGGGCCAGGCCATCGGCAGTCTCGGTATGACCGAGCCGCACGCCGGCTCTGATCTCAAAGCAATCAAGACCAGAGCGGTACGCGATGGAGACGACTACATCATCAACGGGCAGAAGGTTTTTATTTCCAACGGTCAGATGTGTGACGTGCTGGTGCTGGCAACCAAGACCGACGCCGATCAGGGCGCCAGTGGCGTCAGCTTGTTTCTGGTTGATACCTCGCTGCCGGGGTTCCATCGCGGAAAAAATCTTGAAAAGCTGGGAATGAAGGGGCAGGACACCTCTGAATTGTTTTTTGAAAATCTGCGCGTCCCCGCGAACGCCATGCTCGGAAAGGAAGGCGAGGGTTTTAAACTGATGATGACCAAGCTGGCCCAGGAGCGGCTGGCCCAGGCGATTCGTTCTGCCACTGTGGCCGAGACAGTCATCGAGTGGACGGTGGATTACACGGCCCAGCGCAAGGCCTTTGGCAAGACCATCGCCGACTTTCAGAATACACAGTTCAAGATGGCCGAACTCAAGACCGAGGTGGTCATCGGCCGGGTGTTCACCGATGTCTGTATCGAGAAGTTCATGAAAGGCGAGTTGAGCGAAGTCGATGCCGCCATGGCTAAAATGTGGCTGTCCGAGCTGCACTGCAAGGTGGTAGATCAGTGCCTGCAATTGTTCGGCGGCTGGGGCTATATGTGGGAGTACCCGATTGCCCGGGCCTACGCCGATGCGCGCGTCGTCAAGATTGCCGGCGGCTCAGTTGAAATCATGAAGCACATCATCGGCCGGGCAATTTATCGCGAGGCAGGGGGGCTCTCGAATGTTCGTCCCATCAATACAGAAAAGGCAGCCTGAAATCACAGAATTATCTGCCTGATCCAAATGATCGGCCTGAGTTCGACAAAGATCGGAATGCTGATGCCATTATTTTATAGCCCCGGTTAATGTTGCTGGGCTCGCCCAAAATCATAGAAACAATGCTGTGCCTGGAAGGAGAATGATCATGGACTATCTGAAATACTGGACCCCGGTTTTGGTACTGGTGGTCGCGTTCACGGGCATGATGGTCGGGGGGAACTGGGTGTGGGCTGGCATCATTACTTTCCCGGTCCTTGCTCTGCTGGATACGCTCTTGCCACGCGATTACAGTCAAAGACATATCGACAACGCGGCGCTGGCCAATATCCCGATCTGGATCTGTGCGATAGCGCCCCTGCTGCTGTTTTTCGTTTTTGCTTGGCAGGCCTCACTGGGGGAACTCAGCGGCTGGCAGATGTTCGGCGGCGTGATGAGCGTGGCATGGATGGGCGTTATTCCTCTGGTGCCCGCCTCGCATGAGCTCTACCACATGCGCAGTCCCTTCGCCCGTTTCATCGGACATTACGTGCAGCTCTGCTATCTGGACTGCACCCGCGATATCGGTCATGTGATCAATCATCACATCGATGTGGCGACTACCGAGGATGGCGACACGGCTCCTCGCGGTACCAGCCTGTACGCGTTTACCGGTAGATCTCTGATTGACAGCACGATCTTCGCGCAGAAAATGGAGGGCCGGGCGCTCAGGAAAAAAGGGCTGAGTCCCTGGCATATTCAGCACCGAGCGTATCGCGCCTTGCTGGCCTTGTTGCTCTTCCATAGCTTGATTTATTTGATCGGTGGTTGGACAGCGGTGGCGCTGGCGTTCACCGCGCAGTTGGTCGCGCGTGTCTGGGTCGAGTCATTCAATTATTTTCAGCACTACGGACTGATCCGCCTCAAGGGCGCGCCGATCGGGCGGCGTCACGTCTGGAATCATCTCGGCTGGTTTTCCCGCACCGTAGCCTTCGAAATCACAAACCATGCGGATCATCACCTGAATTCCTACGAGGTCTTCTACAAATTGCGACCTCATAGGGAGTCGATCCCCATGCCCTCGGTCTTTTTGTGTTTTCTGGCCGCCCTCATTCCACCGGTGTGGCACAACATGATCATCAAGCCGGGCCTGAAACGATGGGACGCCGAATTCGCGATTCCCGAGGAACTCAAACTCGCCGCAGAGCAGAACAGGAAAGCCGGCTGGCCGGACTGGCAGAATGAGCCCGGCCTTGACATCGGCAAGGCCGCAACCGTCGGCGCCTGAGCGCCGCCAAAAATGCGTATGGGCGCCACTGAATTCCTTCCCGGAATCAGTGACATTTTATGTTTGGAGAGTCTGATTCGTGTCCTACACATCCATTGATCTGAGTGTCAGCGACGGTCTCGCGCGCCTTGTCTTGAATCAGCCGAAGCTTGGCAACCCTTTCAATGCCGAGTTCTGTTTGGAGTGGGCACAGGTCGCCAACGAACTGGCGGAGCGCAAGGATGTCCGAGCGATTTTTATTACGGCCGCTGGGAAATTCTTCAGCGTCGGCGGTGACATCCATATGTTCTCAAAGCATCTGGATGCGCTACCCGCAAAGATCCGCGAATGGACCGTCGGCCTGCACATGGGCACCGCGCGGATGGCTCGTTTGGATGCGCCGATCGTGGTGGCCGTGCATGGCATGTGCATGGGCGGTGCCTGTGCACTGGTCGCCGGCTGCGATCTGGTTTTCAGTGGCAAATCGGCGCAGTTCGGTGCGGCCTATACCCAGATTGGCTACACCTGCGATGCAGGGGCATCAGTCACCTTGTCTGCGCGAATGGGGGTCGCCCGGGCGCGCCGGTTCATTCTGCTCGGAGAGACGCTGGATTCTCAGAAGGCGACTGAGCTGGGGCTCGTCGATGAGCTGCTCGACGACGAAGATTTGTTCGCTGGAGCAGAAAAAGCAGCCATCAAATTGAGTCGGGGGCCGACCCGCGCCTATGGCGATATTCGCCGTCTGTTTGCCAAGGCGATGTCGCAGCCGTTTGAAGCCCAACTCGAAGACGAGGCGCAGGCATTAAGAGATGCCGCCGCCAGTGATGATGCACGCGAAGGTATCCGGGCATTTGTCGAGAACCGCAAGGCCGATTTCAAAGGGCGTTAGGGTGTCACGCTTGTTCAAAGACAACGCAGTAACTGCTTAAGGAGAACGCCGATGTGGTTGCATCAAGAGGTTCGAAGCCTGGCAGACTTGCCGAGATATCACGCCAAGAAGAATCCTGAAAAGAGGGCCTTGATTGATCAGCTGGGCACGAGAACATTTGCTCAGCTGGATCAGATCAGCAGCGCCATCGCGAGCGCCATCATTGCCTGCGGTGTGAAGCAGAATTCACACATTGGCTTCCTCGGAAAAAATTCATCGCGCTATTTTGAGCTGCTGTTCGGAGCCAGTAAGGCCGGTTGTGGCATCGCGCCATTTAACTGGCGCCTGCCGCCACCGGAAATGGCCACCGTGGTAGAGGATTCTCAGACGCCACTGGTTTTCGTCGATGCCGAGTTTTCAGACACGATCAAGGCTGTCGCCGAATTGACGTCCACCCAGTTCAAAATCGTGGTGTTCGATTCAAGCGGTGTAATGCAAGCGCATTTTGATGAATGGCTGAGTCGCGGCGACGGCAATGATCCGATGCTTCGTATACACCCGCAGGATACGGCGCTGCTGATCTATACCTCAGGCACCACGGGCAAGGCCAAGGGCGTGCAGTTGACCCATGGCGGCCTGCACAATATGCGCCTGTGTGAGCATCTGGAACCCGCCTTTGAATGGACGGATGATGACGTCATGTTGACCGTCATGCCGGTGTTCCACTTGGTGGGCAGCGGTCTTTCCATCCAGGCCCTGTACAACGGCGCTGCGGTATCACTGCTGCCGGCTCTTGAGCCGGGCAAGATGATCGAGCTGATCCAGCGTGACAAGCCCACCATCTGCGCCCTGGTGCCGACCGCGATTCAGATGTTGCTCGATCACCCTGCGGCCAAGGACGCTGATTTCTCCAGCTTGCGCCTTGTCATGTATGCCGGCTCAGCGATCAGTTCAGCGCTGCTTCAACGCGCACTCGCAGAGATGAAGTGCAGCTTCATGCAGTTCTACGGCGCTACCGAGTCGTCCGGCGCAATGACTTTGCTGCGGCCCGAGCAGCACGATGTGCACAACGAGGCGCGCCTGCGTTCCTGCGGTACGCCATTGCCGCTGATTGAATTCAAGATTGTTGATCCAGACGGCAGGGAGGTCGCGGAAGGCGAGCGTGGCGAGTTCTGGGTGCGTATGCCCAATTTGTTTGGGGGCTACTGGAATCAACCTGAAGTTACCGCCAAGGCGGTGGAGGATGGTGTCTGGTACAAGACAGGCGATGCGGGCTACCGTGATGAAGAAGGTCTTCTGTATATAGTTGATCGCGTGAAAGACATGATCATCACCGGCGGCGAGAATGTCTATTCGGCAGAAGTTGAGCAGGCACTGGCCAAACACGCGGGGGTGCGCATGTGTTGCGTGATCGGCCTGCCCGACAAAAAGTGGGGCGAACGTGTCACTGCGGTTATCATCCTGCATCCCGATGCCAATGTGACCGAGCAAGAGATTATCGCGCACTGCAAGAGCCTGATCGCCGGTTACAAGGTGCCCAAGGAAGTGCGCTTTGTCGATTCGCTGCCGATGACGGCTACGGGAAAAGTCCTCAAACGCGCGGTTCGCAGCGAAATTGCCGGCTAAGGCCGCACCAAACCACCACGGAAACTGGAAATGAAGTTCTCGCCCTTGCAGAAAAAGATGATTGGTCAGGGCGCGGCCGTCATGCTTGTCGGCATGCTGGCCGGCATCGGCCTGTTGATGAGCCTGCTTGGTGGCATAGAGCTGGTTCCAGGGCACATCATTGAATTTAAGATCTTTGGTGAGCCAGAAGCTTGGGTGCGCACCCACATCGGCGGCATGTTGAACGGCATGCTGATCATGCTAGTAGCCACCTTCATGGGCGGCATCGGCATCAACGGCGCTTCTGCCAATCGCATGTTCTGGATGCTGGTCGGCACCGGCTGGGCCAATACGCTGTTCTATTGGGCTGCGATGTTCTCGCCCAACCGCGCGCTGAGCTTTGCCGACAACAAACTCGGTGAGTCAACGCTGGTGGCGATCCTTGGCCTGGCGCCCGCCTTGCTGTTTGCGGTGATTTCCATCATCGCGATGTTCATTCTGATGAAGCAGGCCTTTATCTCCGCAAAGGGCTGAGAGCCGGCTCAATTCACTGTCTCTATCGACTTAAATCGAGTCCAAGGCCTTTGCTTCATCCAGTACCGATCCAGTGGGTCTGTCCTGCGTCGCACCCGCGGCCCCTTCCAGGCTGATGACAAACCGAACGTCATCGCGCCCCCTTAATGCATTGGGAATCTTGAATGTGATGGACGCATCTCGCCGATTGGGTAGAGGCCCCAGTGAGATGGCCCGATTATCGGATGTCATGCCCCAGAGCTGAACGGTGTGTCGGCCGACCTGCAGAAAGTCGTCAGAGGCAATGACACTGAATTCTTTGTGATCAGGCGAAATGCTGATCATCCATCTCATGCTCGACGCAGCCGCCTTGAGTTGGGCGGAATAAAACGGAAATGGTCCGGTGCCGTCCTTGTAAGTGACTGCATTTACTTCAGACGGGAGTTCCGATTCCCCGACAAGGGCACCCGTATTCTCGTCACTTTGTCGCCAGAACAGGGCGATGGCCATGAACAGCAGGGTTGCCGTAGCAACGCCGCTGGCATAGGCGCCGAAGCCGCGAGAGAGCCAATGGAATAGTGAAAATCTGGAGCTTGAAGCATTTTTGTCTGAATGGAGGCTGCCCGAGCTAACAGCGGGCCTTGTCATCGACAGAATGGCCTCTCGTGATTCTTCCGGGGGGCTGAGGGGCTCCAGCGCTTCGCCGAATTCGGACAGACGCTGCTCCCAGAAGGCCACCTGCGCCTGAGCAACCGCGTCTGTTTCGAGCAGTTTCTCAAAGCGCTGACGTGCCCCTCCGCGCAGAGTGCCGATGACATACTCTGCTGCAACATCAGGAAGTAATGAGGATTTATCGTATTGCATCAGTTCGTCGCACCACTGAAAAATCGTTTTCCGCCACCTACTGCTCCAACAGACAGGCTCTGAGTTTTGCCAAACCCCGGCGTAACCAGGCCTTGACCGTTCCCATTGGCGCCGCCATGGCATTCGCGAGTTCAGAATGGGAGTAGCCCTCATAGTACGCAAGCAATACGCTTTTCCGTTGCACTTCCGACAAGCCTCGCATGCAGAAAGCCAAGCGGGACAGGCTTTCGGCAGATTCCGCGTCGTCGAGGGGGCTGGAGTTCGTGCTCGGCATTCCATCCAGAACGCCTTCTTCGCTGATATGGCTGCGCCGTTCCTTACTGGCTCGCAGTAGATCCAGTGCGCGATACCGGGCGTTCCCAATCAGCCAGGACAGAGGCTCACCTTTTGCCTGTGAATAGGTTTCGGCCCGCTGCCAGACTCGGATGTAGCAATCCTGAAGCGCTTCCCTTGCTGCATCGGGTTGACGCAACATACGGAGCATCAGGCTATACAGCGTGGGGCTGGTCAGGTCATAGAGCTCTGCCAGCGCCTTGTGATCACCCTGCGCGACTCTCAGAATGAGGCCCCTGAGCTCTTCGGAATCAAGTCGCTGTCGCATCAGAATGCTGAGCTAGTGCTCAGGCTTTTCTCTGGACGCCCAGGTAGGAGGCAGGAACAGCTTTTCCAATAACAAGGCGTCGTCGAAATGTCTGCGTCCCACATAGCTCGTGACATGGCGGCCATACTGGCGCAGAGCGCCGGGTTTGCGTACCCCTGAGGCCCACAGCCAGTTTCCATCAGCGTAATCAGTGCCTGCAATCAGGCCGTCGGATCCAAACAGGCTTTGCGTGCTGCCGTCCGGCCGCCTGAGCCGATAAAGCTCTTCGTAGCGGACCAGTTGGTAACTTCTCTTGTGCTCAGACAAGGCCTCGACCTCGAACACGAGGCGCCGCAACGCATGTGTGCCAGCACTGAGTCGCAGCGCGACGCCTTTGTCCGGGATCGTACTTGAATCCTGCGGAAACATGGCTTCCTGCTGCCAATAACTGTGGTCCTCTCGCCGCACAAGTTTTTGCACGGGGAATACCATATGAGACTGGCCGGATCCGTGCAGGCTCTCATAGGCTAGCGGCCTTGCATTAAGGTCCAGGGTGACGCGCCACATATTGCCGTCAATCTTGTTGACGCCATCGCTGCCCCTGAACCACACAAAGTAGGTGATCTGGGCGACCGCTTCAGTGCCGAAGCGGGCATAGCTAATATGATAATTGACCAGCGGCCTATTCGTGTCCACGGTAATACCCGATGCACTCCAGACAGGAGTCCCGGGCACGTCGGCTTCGGTCGCGGTTTCAATCCACAACAGTGGCGCGAATTTTTCGGCCAGTGCAAGCCACTGTGAATCGACCAGTCCCGGAAAACCCAATTCATCAAAGATGGCGCGACTGAATCCCGACTTGATCATCTCGGGGTCTTTCTTGGCCTCGACGCTCCAGAGTGTGAGAGGGCCGGCCGAGTCGAGTTCCGCTAGCGGCCGTGAAAAATCATTTGCCAGGGCTTCACGCGTCTTGGCCAGGCGGGACTTCATGATCGGAACGGCTAGAGGATAGATCCCGAGTATGCGCCGCCGTGCAGAATATTCGTCCGGCGGCGTTACAACCGCCTTCAGAATTTTTAGATTTCGCGGGTTTTCCAGCTCAAGGCTGGACAGGGTGCTGCTGCATAGTTGCATGCGGGTTCGGGAAATGGCCGCTTCCTGTGTGTTCAGGCCCAGATTGACGTATTCGAATTCGCGTGCCTCGCGATCAAGTTCTCGCATACGTCGGGTCCATTGACTGAGCGCTTCAAACTCGGTGACTTCGTTGGCGAAGGATGCCAGCAGGCGATCAGTTCGAAAGTAGGGGAAACCCGGAACCCGATAATAGGCGGCGTTGCCAACGCCAGCGGCTGCAACCCGGGCGTCGAGCGCGGCAAATTCTTCCCGACAACTCGCCATGGCTGCGAAGAACTTCTCCATAGTCGCAGGCTCAATCTTGTGGCTGGCGCAGCCTGCAACTAAGCCTCCGAAGAGGATCGCCAGCCCGGTCCTCGCCAAAGCTCGCATCGGTTCTAACCCCTCGGTGCGTAAATCTTTATTGGGCGCTGCTGTCCACGCTTTTTGGTGCAGGGACTTCATCAAATGACCAAGTCATAGTGGCCCTGGCATTGCCTTTCCACTTGCCTAGCCAGGTCGCGTTGCCGTTGAGCGGCAACACCAGCGGAAGGTCGACTGTTGTTTGTCCTGAAGATTCCGCGTGACGCAGATGCGCGGTCATCCAATCGGTCACGGCCATTGGCATGGGCTGTGGTTCCTTGGTGCGGCTAGTGTGAGCGTTCTCGGTATAAGTGCTCAGCCCCACGGGTCGGGGGACAAAGATGGTCTCCTGATACATCGGCTTTTCCTTGTCCTGAGTATCGATCACCGCCAGAAAATGCGAGCAAAGCCGGATTCCATCGCTGGCGTTGAGCGTGTCTGCCTGGTGGGTTTCCGAGAAAGACACAAATTTATCCGAAGACTTGTTGTAGCGCACCCCTTCGATCTCTGTTCTGAGCGTGATGCGCGAACTTTCAGCGCAGCCTTCGAAGGGCTCGAAGTATAGATAGCGACCGGGAATATTCTCTTCTTCGAGCGCCTCTGGATAATCCGCTGCCGCGATGATGGCTGCAAACATCAGCGTGGTGTCGCTGTAGCAGGTTGGCTCCCCATTGCAGGCTCGCAGCGCATGGCTCATTTTTCGTGAAAACGCATTGCGCTCTTCTTCAGTCTTTGGAATCTTCATGGGATTGCCATCGGCGTCTTTTTTCTTCAATGCCTGGCGTGCGAGGCGGACCACTTTCGCTTCCATGCGAGCTTCCAGATTTGGGTCGAGCAAGTTGCGAACGTGCAACTCGCCATCGGACCGCAGTCGAACTTTCAATTCGTATTTTTGCTTGGTCCAGCCTTTGGAGTGCTGATCCCCAGGGTATTTGGGATCATTCTTGTACCAGTCCTGTGTGGCATCCACAGTGACCAGGTAATGAAGTTCGCGCTCGATGGGTTGCGCAAGAACCAGCGCCGGTAGCATGAGTCCGATCAGGGCGGCGAATTTCATGGTTGAAGTACCTGCTTTTGAAGTCGATTGCCAAAGGTGAGCCTATATATCAACGTTTCAGCGCTGGCATTGGATGCACCCCGAGCTAATGCGGCTAAGGGCGATGGGGATAATCCGCACTCAGGCCGATGTAAGGCTAGGGTCGCATAGTACAAGCGCTTTTTGCTGATCGGAGAGCCCGTGCCAATGCGGGGAATCATGAGATTGCGTCTGGCGGCGGCGACTGAGGGTCTGCCGATCCCAAATGGACGCTCCGCTTAGGTGGTGGCGTGCGCGGTCTCCCACAGCTCATTTACTGAGCGACGCTGCCGTTCCGGCAGTAGGTGCTTCTGCTTGACGCTCAGGGCAGCCCGCTGAAATGGCTTTGCCCGCTTTCGCGGGCAAAGCCCTGTGTTGCTTCGATTCGAATACCTTAGAAAGCAACCGGAAACAGCAAGAACAGGCCCAGCGCCGCGACCGAGCCGTGGCCTCCAACAAGAAATAGCGGCGCGCTCTTGGGGAACAACACCCGGAAAAAGAGCAGTCCACCCATAAGTCCGGCCGTGAAGACGCCGAGTGCCCACCAGGCGCGCTCAGGCGTTGCATCGCCTTGCAGGCAGGCGTATAGGAGAAACGCTGTTGCACCTAGCCCCCCCAAGCCGTGAACCGGCCCCAGAAACGAGGGTATCTGCACCTTTGCGAGAATCATTCCCGCCATCAGCAGGCCGCCGGCAGCGATCGCCGCAAAGAACAAAAAAGCAATTTGCATCAGTGACATGGTTCTCTCTCCGTATTTGGTGCCGTATGAGGTCCGGCCCAATCTTATAAAGGTCAGGAATGCAAGCCCCCCTCTCTTTGATCCCCGGGGGAGCTGGCTCTATGAGCGCGCCATTATATGTCTGGGCGACACGATTTATTCAAGCGAGGAAGCCGGAGGATCCGCCTCAGCTCAAGGCATCTTCGAGATGTGGCTCTCGTCGGTGAACTTGTCGTAGTAGATCGATTCGATGGTCATGCCCTCTTCGGTCATCGAGGCAATGCCCGCGTCGATCATGCCCGGCGGCCCGCACATATAGCCTTCCGCATTTTTCAGGTCGAGATCCGGCATGGCGTCGGTAATGAACTGGGTTACCAGTCCGCGTGCGCCTTTCCAGTCCGTGTCTGCCGGTTCGTGCGACAACACTGGCAGGAACACGAATTTGTCAGCCCAGCCTTGCTCGATTTGTTTGATCTGATCCAGGCAGTAAAGATCCTTTGGTGTGCGTGCACCAAACAGGAAGATGCAAGGGCGCTTGACCCGGTTTTTTCGAGCGTCTTCAAGCACGCTCATCAGCGGCGCCAAGCCGGAGCCGCCAGCGATGCATACCATCGGCTTGTCGCCAGGATGCAAATGGAAATTTCCGTGAGGCCCGTCAATATCCAGCGGGATATCCTTTATCTCGCCTTTGAACAGCGCTTCGGTGAAGGCGCCGCCCGGCACTTTTCGAATAAAGAAATTGATCTGTTTGCGGCCCTCACGGGAGGGGGCGTCGGCAAAGGAGTAGTTTCTGGCTCGAGTAATATTCGCGTATTTGATATTCGCGTACTGCCCCGCTACGAAGTGAATCGGCCGATCCAGTTCGATGGTGATCTTGAGAATGTCATGGGTGAGTTCCTCGGTATTGATGAGCTTGCCTTTGAACGGTTCGGCGGCCGGCACGTCGGCAAACGCCCCCTCAACTTCGACCTCGGTTAGGGGGTCTTTCGGAATCGCCTGGCAAGCAAGGATGAAGCCGGCGGCGATTTCCTGTTGTGACAAGGTGTATCCGAAGTCGGTCAGGGCACTCACCCGACCGCTCTTGAGCTTGCATTTGCAAGAACCGCAGGTGCCTACCGTGCAGTTGTGCGGAAAGGGCACATCATTCTTGAGCGCAGCTTCAAGCATAGTCTCGCCGCCGGGGACTTCGAAGCGGGCCCCAAAAGGTGCGACTTCAACGAACTTCGCTTCCTTCGGACCAAACAGCGACTTCAAAAAACCCATTTACATTCCCCTTCAGATAATGATGCCCTGCCTCCGTGCGTCGCTCGGCTCAGGGTGTTTGATCAAAAAAATATTGTGCCATACGAGTCGCCGCGAGTTGCGCGCTGAGGATTTTCAGGACGCGCCTGCGGCTTGAGGCGTCGCACTATAAATGAGTGAGCACAAGCTGTGTTGTCCGGCTGCACAGGAATGCAGGTCAAAGCGCATTGGTCTAGTGGAGCTTCTGTTCAGGCCACTCGGACCGGTCAGTCGCCATATGGTCGCTTGCCGGCGCGTGTAGCAATGATTCATGCTGACTTAATCTGGCGCTCGCATCCGGCAATTGCAGGCTTGTCAAAGCTGCCTGTCGACTCGTTGTGTCAGCCCGGCGCAGCGGCTCGCAGGTTATGCAGCGCGCCCAGTGCACCTTGATCGCAGCATGGGCGGCGCAGCTAAACCGTGAGCAGGGCTTTTAGGCGCGCAATGGTCCCATTCAATTATTCACCTTTGCAGGGCTCTTCAGACCGCGGTGCTGGGGTAATCTCAGGTTTCCGGGTCACCATGAGTCATATATTCCCACATGCGTTCGTAGACCCGCCCAGCAGTGACTTGCCTCGCCTTGGTTTCATCCGGGTTGAGCAGTGTGTGTTCGCCGTCTTCGCCCATCTGTATCAAGCCCACTTCAATGCGCGCGGCTTCCTCAAGAAACCATGACAGAGCCACGGCCTCGATCATCGTCTCGCCGACAACGACAGCGCCGTTTGCGCGCATGACCACAGCTTTTCCTAAGCCAAGTCGATCGGCCAATTTCCCGGCCGCCTCCTCATCGCGGAGCAGTCTGGGATCGGCCCATAGCTGCGGACCGGGCGCAAAGTAGGCGCCGAAACCATGGCGGGGCCGCGGGGTGCGACGCAAGACCGAAAGCAGGCCAATCTGTGGCGGCATGATGCGGCAGATCGCTCCGATCTCTGGGCGACGCGCATAAATGGCCTGGTGGATGCGAACCTCCCCAAGTACTCCCTCGGGCAGGGCGCCGCTGACGGGGACGACCACGCCATCTTCGCCCGCAGCGATCGTCCCCATGGGTTTCGCGGCACAAACCAGAAAGCGGTCAGAATCTATGCGCGCGCTGCAGTGTCCGTAAGCGTGAACAAGATTGGCCCGGGCCAATCCGCGCGCGGCTACACGAACTAGACGCTGAAGATGTGAAGACATGTTTATTTCGGAAAGCCTTGAATGAAATTGCTTGGCCTAAGTATGCCGCTGTGTGCGCCGTTCCCTATCTCGGGGCGGGCCGCCGATACGTTTACTCCGGTACATTTGTGAATCCGCCAAAGCCAGCAAGTCCTCCATGGCGATATCCGGGTCGTCAGGTGCGTGTGTTGCACCGCCTAAACTGACCGCCAGTCTGATGAAGCCGCCTGCAACCTCCAGAGGCCGATCGCGAACTGCACTGGCTACGCGTGCCATAAGGATATCGGCCATTACCCTTGCGGCGCCGGGACTGATCAACACAAATTCATCGCCGCCCATGCGGCCGAGAATGTCCGATTTCTGTTTTGCCTGCCCTATGACCTGCGCCAGATGAATCAAAGCCAAGTCGCCAGTCTGATGCCCGTGATTATCGTTGAGCGCTTTGAATGCGTCGGCATCGACAAAAATCAGCGAAATCGGTAGGCGCAGACGGCGCGCCCGTTCCATTTCCTCTCGCAGCCGTGTGAGAATTCCGCGTCGGTTGTAGATGCCGGTCAGTTCGTCGTGGAGGGCTCGCTCCACCAATTCATTGACGTGCTGGGCGCGCAGCAGAGAGTTGCGGATTATCCGGTGGAAATTGGCTTTGGGTAAATCCGCCTTGAGAACAACATCATCAAATCCGATATGAAGCAGCTTCTCGGCAAGTGCACTTTCTTTCTCCATTCCAGTAACGGCTACAAATGGCGTGGCATATCCACGGTTGCGCGTTGCCCGAAACAGCTGTTCGGCGTCACCGTCTTCGAGCAGGTAATCGCAGAAGCAAAGGTCAATCTGCTGGCTCTCCAATACTTCCAGCGCCCCGGTCAGGCTGTGCGCACTGACCGTCGTCATGCCGTCAATCTCGACCTTGCCCAGAAAATTTTGCAGTTGGGCGAGGTCAAGCCGGGAATCATCCACGATAAGCACTCTGATTCGAGACAAAGCATGCGGTTCTATTGTCCCGGCCAAGCCGTAGGCCTGCGGGTGCTCGCCCGGCTGTTTCCATGCCGCAACTTTGCGGCGAGTCTTGCTCGCCATTTGATCGCTGGCTGGCTTCACGCCGCTTCCCTAAATGAATGCTCTCTGCTCCGATCCTACGCGACTTGTCGTGCCAGTAACATATCGAGCCGCGCTAAGGTTACTCTCAGCACATGAGCAATCTCTCGAATTCGAAATCATGAACCAAACGTCATGTTTAAGTCCCTGCACGGGCCTGTTTCGAGTAATTGCCAGCGCGGGCCTTACTTGTTGGCGGCAATTTGAAATCCAGGTCCTCGACTGGGTGCTCGGGCCGGCGCACACGCGATGAGATTTGATTCCTCACCTTCGGCTGCCGGGTTCGCAGTCGCTGAACTGATTATCGTCGACGACGATCCCTCGGATCGCCTGCTTC
>JBFJJV010000025.1:0-25921 GCA_041635265.1 Panacagrimonas sp. | reverse complement strand
TGAGACAGGTTATCCTCGCCCAATGACTGGGCATTTGTTCAAGAACGTCCTGCGACCTGTGCGTGGGACGTTTTTTTTGGTGCTGCTGCTGCCGATATTGGCAGCGGCCGAGCCCTTTCGGCCGCAAAACGACAAGGACATTATCGAGGAACTGCCGCCGTCACCGGTACGCTCGCTCAGTGACAAAGAGCTGGACCCGAGTCTGGCTGCGCAGCTGGCCAAGGCCTTTATCGAGCGCAACCAGAAAAGCGGAGACTCGCGCCTGCTCGGTTACGCACAGGGCGTGCTCAGCCCCTGGTGGGAGTCGGACGATGCACCAGACGAAGTCCTGATGATGCGCGCCATCCTCAAACAATCGCATCACCAATTTGATGCGGCGCTAGTGGATCTGGAAAAATTGATCGCGCGCAAGCCCGATCATGCGCAGGCCTGGCTGAGCAAGGCCTCGGTATTGCGCGTCCAGGGCAAGCTATCCGAAGCAGCCGCGGCCTGCGAGCGCCTGGATTCAAAATCAACCACTCTGATCCACCAAATATGCAGCCTCTCGATGCGCGGCATGCGCGGAGAGCTGGACGCCGCGCTCGACGGCTTCGAAAAAATCAAATCCAAGGTGTTGCGACAACCCGCAAACATCATCGCCTGGTATTACGCCGAGCGTGCTGAGGCAGAGGCGCGCGCAGGTCGGCGCAAGCAGGCCCGGAAGTCCTATGAATATGCGACCCGCCGATTCCCTGACGATGTCAATCTGCGCGCGGCCTACGCAGATCTTCTGCTGGACAATCGTTCATACGGCGAAGTGATTGCGCTAATCCCTGTCGGCACGCGTGTAGACGCCTTGAAGCTGCGCCAGGCACTGGCCGCAATGTCGCTCGGAGATCCGGCCTTCAAGGAAATGGACCGGCAGATGCGGGCCGGATTCAAGGCCATGCACGCGCGCGGAGAAGCGCTGCATATTCGTGAAGAAGCTCGCTACCGCTTGGCTGCCGGCGACCCCATCGAAAAAATTATTCCACTGGCGCAGAAGAACTGGGCCATTCAACGCGAGCCCTGGGATGCACGCATTCTGATCGATTCCGCCAATCGCGCGGGCGATAGCCGCCTGGCAAAACCGGTCAAGGTCTGGCTAAAACAAACGGGCATGAAAGATGCGCGTCTACCTCCAGTGGCTCGCCCATGAGATTGGTTTTCGTGCTGATGATGTTGGCTCTATGGAGCGGCGGCGCCCATGCGCACCGCCCGAGCGATGCCTTCCTCACCCTGAAGGTGGAAGGGCGCAAGCTGAGTGGTCAATGGGAAATCGCCTTGCGCGACCTGGCGGCACTGTCCAAGCTCGACGCCAATAACGATCAGCTCTTGCAATGGGGGGAGCTACAAGCCGCTCAAGCCAGTCTGATCGCGATCTTGCAACAGTCCCTCAGCATCGAACGCGGCAAAGCCGACTGCCCGTGGCAAGTGACCGATCTGATGCTCAATGATCGCAGCGATGGACGCTACGCCTGGTTCAGCATTGAGGCTCAATGCGCCAACGCTGACAAAGACCTGGAAATCGCCTATGGACTGCTGTTCGGGCGCGATCCGACGCACCGCTGCCTGCTGGCGCTCAATGGCAAAGAGGTCAGTCACACCTCGGTCCTTTCGCCTGAGCGTCCCAACCAGACTTTTGATCTGAACAAGCCTTCTTCCTTGCGCGCGCTGCTCTCCTATATGTGGGAAGGCATGCGCCACATCTGGGGCGGACTGGACCACGTTCTGTTCCTGCTGGTGCTCCTGCTCCCTGCTGTCCTCAGTTACCGGCAAGGGCACTGGGTCCCGCAGCCGGCACTCCAACCGGTTCTGTGGCGCGTTTTCGCCGTCGTCACCGCTTTCACACTGGCGCACAGCGTCACACTGAGCCTGGCAGCACTCAATATTGTGCGGCTGCCGGGTGCTCTGGTGGAGTCATTGATCGCCGTTTCGGTAATGGTGGCCGCACTGAACAACGTGAGGCCGCGATATCCCAAGTCCAACTGGGGCATCGCCTTTGTATTCGGCCTTATTCACGGCTTCGGTTTCGCAACCGTGCTCGGCGAGCTCGACCTGCCCAACGACACCGGTCTGACTGCCTTGCTGGGCTTCAACATCGGCGTGGAGATCGGTCAACTCGTGATCGTTCTGGTCGCCATTCCGCTCGCCTTCCAGATCCGCAAGACGCGGTTCTACCGCCAGGGAATCCTGAGGGTCGGGTCCCTGCTGGTGGCGCTGATAGCCGCGTGGTGGCTGGCCCAGCGCAGTGGTCTGGTCTCGGGTTGATCTCTAATTCAGGCAAAGCGGTCTAAGGCGCCTCGCCTATTTTCACCATGACCTTGCCGGTATTGGCGCTGGTATAAAGCATCTTCAGCGCATCCACGCAGTTCTCGATGCCGGCCACCACGTGCATGCGACCCTTGAGCTTGCCCTCCAGCATCCAGCCCGCAAGCTGCTGCTGATATTCCGGATACTTTTCCAGGTAATCCAGAATCACGAAGCCTTCAATGCGCAGGCGTCGCATGATCACGTTGCGAAACATATAGGGTCCCGGAATCTTGTCGCCGGCGCTCTGGTTGTACGTCGAAATCAGGCCGCAAATGACCACCGTGCCAAAGTCCTTCATCGTCGTCAGCGCCACATCCAGCATCTCTCCGCCGACGTTCTCAAAATGCACATCAATGCCCTCGGGCGCGAGCTCCCGCAGACGCTGAGTCACGTCTTCGTTCTTGTAATCGATCGCATGATCGTAACCATAGTCTTGCGTCAACCATCTGCATTTCTCTGCCCCACCGGCCACTCCAATGGTTTTGCAACCATGAATCCTGGCGATTTGCCCGACGAGCATGCCAACGGCACCTGCAGCTGCGGTGACCACCACGGTGTCGCCTTTCTTGGGGCGACCGACTTCCATCAAGCCCACAAACGCAGTAGGACCTGCAATGGCCAGCACGCCAAATGCCTCCGCCAGATCAAGCCCTTCGATTATGGGCATGATGGAGAAGCCGCTTCCATCGCTGACAAAATAATTGGCCCAGGGCGCAAGACCGGCGGCAAGGGCGCCGCGAGGAAAGTCCGGGTGCTTGGATTCGACAATCTCGGCCAAGACGAATCCCTTCATGGATTCTCCGGGTTTGATGGGATCCATGTACAGGTCCATATCGCTCAGCCACAGACGGTTGGTGGCATCCATGGAAAGGTAGATCGTTCTCAGAAGAATCTGGCCCTCGCCAAGCGCGGCCATGGGCTCGTCCCGCAGGACGAGCGTGTTATCTTCGAGGTCTTTTTTGGGCGGCTTATCGAAGTACCAGCACTGTACCTTGCTCATCAGGCGCTTCTCCTCATTTTGGTTCGGTTAATAGCCGAAATTATCGCCTTATCCAACGCTTACCCCCCACTGGGCGAGTAAAGCAGATCCCAATATAGCGAAGCCACGGCCAGAGCGAGCAATCCATGTTCTGGACGCCCGCATCTGCGACCAGCTGCGTGACTGCTCTACCGCCCAGGAAGCATTGAGCCACGAAGGCGGAGACATGAGGAGCAAAGGCATTTCGGGGCATTTTTATGCAGGCACTGAGCATGCATATGATCGGCCACAAATGAGTGCCCTCGCAGTCAAGTTGTCCACGCAAAAATATTTACTCGCTGAGCCTAGCCTGATCCTGCCTTAGAATAACGAATAGCACTTCATGGCCTGAATGCATCCCGCCCCGAACATTCGGACTGCGTTCTTATTCATGCTGAACCGGAGGCGCGGAATACCTTCAACAGGATACAAAGATGCAAACGATTTTGCTCGTCACGCTCGTCATCGAATTACTGCTGGGCGCCATCTTGGTTTTTGGTGTCTATCAAATCCAAAGACGTAGGACTCGCCTGAAGAAGCAGCGGCGCCATAACCGCGCCCACGCTCTTGCAGGCAGCGCAGGGGGACAGACGCTGAGCGGGGATCGGGTGCGGGATGAATACGCGAGCCCGGCTTACCCTGCTGCAAATATTGCGGACACGATGGAAGAATCCGAGGAAGTCACCGACGCTGACTTCTATCATGAAGTGGCAACCTTGCTGGAAGCCGAGCTTAAGCAAAACCCGCAACGCAGCGATCTGCGATTTCGACTCCTCGAAATATATGCGGCGATGCGCCGCGACAGTGATTTTTTAGCTCTGGCAAAAAAACATCATGCAGCAATGGAAGGCCGTGCTGACGATTTCTGGGCTCGCATTGCGTCCATGGGCTTTGAGCTCATACCGGGCGAGGTGCTGTTCTCGAATCATCGCGTGATTGCAGGTGAAGTAGAAACGAAATCAAACCATCGACGCTTCTACGACGCCGTGAATGCCGAACACCTACTTGTTCTGCAAAATGAGCTCGACGGCGCCGCGAGAAGCATCATGAAGGGACCAGAGTTCTGGTCCAAATTACGCTCTATGTGCGGAGAATTGATCGGCCCGCCACAAGCTTTAGTCCACGCTCAGAAACTCAGTCACTACCTGGGGGGCGCGCAGATCTTCCTGCACAACAATGCGGAGCGCTCCTTGGCCAAGGTTCCCACCGTCAGCAGTGTCGGGCAGGTGTTATTGGCGAAAAACATGGGGCGCACACAAGTGCTCGCCTCACCAGCCGGCGGGGGTCACGCACTCGCCGTCGCGAGCGCCGCGCGCATCCTCAAGATGCGTTGCCGCCTGATAGTCACCGAGCAGGAAATGGCCCTGCGTGCGGAAGAGCTATCTGAAGTGGGCGCCCTGGGCGCAGAAGTGGAAGTAATGCCTGAAAACCCGCGGTTCACCCACAACGAGGGCCAGCGCGCAGCACTGTCGAGTGCATTGGAAGAATTGAAAACTTCGCTCTACATCGCGCCAATCGACGCCGGGCCGTTTCCTTATCCTCGCATCGTCCAGTCCCTGCACGGGCTGGCCGGGCGGGATCTGAAATCGCAACTCTTTGCCATGGCCGGGCGCATGCCGAGCGCCATCCTGGTCAGTACTGCCGACGGCATGCCCGCGATCGGTTTCATGCAGGCCTTTCTCGGGACCGAGGAGGTGAGTCTGTACTGCGTAGATTCGCGGACGCGTGGCAATCATCGATACCTTGATCGAGAACACGCCTGGCTGCGCGCGACCGGCCGCGTCAACTACTCGCGCGTTGCCCCAGACGTTGCGCGCTTTTCCGCCAGTTACTGCCTGCCGGACGGAATGCAATCAATACACAATGCCGGAGGCGAAGTCATGGCAGAGACCTTTGCGCTAAGCCAGCAATACAACAACGATCACCTGCTGGTCGCTGTCATTCCGACGAGATAGATCACCCTTCAACACGCTGCGACTCCTGTCATACACTGCCCTGATCAGGTCAGCGATTGCACTTCGTACTGCACTTCCTTCTGCGGCAGACGCGCTCCGGCCTTTATCCCGGAGACAATGACAAAATCGCCCCCCTCACCTCGCCGCCGCCAGCTTCAAACTCAATCGCATCTCTAAACAGCAATGGTTGGGCGTGGTGGACCCGGGCGCGCATATAGCTCAATGCCAGCACTAAGGGCGCTGACGCAAAAGGAGAACGAAGCCCCTGCTGGGTATCGATCAGGTGGGCGCGGAACGCTTCGTCTGCAAGTAATCTGAGAACAGGAACAACCGCGCTTTCTCGCGCCTATGGCCTCCTTGAATCCGGCCTGACCGACACCTAGGCCTTGGCAATTAAACCATCGGGACTGCGTTGACGCGCGGCTTGATCAGTCCTGCCGCTTTGAGTCGGCAGGCAAGTTACTGGGCAGCTTCGCACCGGTGACTTTTGCGACCGGCCAGTAGTCGCTCGGAGTACTGGGTATATTCAATCCACACCAACGCACCCTGTGCAGCGGCAATTGCGTCCAACAGTTTTGCCATGAAGCGCGCCAAAGCAAACGAAATCATGGCAACCCGACTAGGCCGCGGTGAAGCCCCCATCGATCACCAATTCGCTGCCCGTCATCCACTGAGTCGCGTCGGATGCGAGATAAACGACGGCGCCAGCAATATCACTGGGCGCTCCGAAATGTCCGATTGGGTGCGCACTTTTGAACGCGGCCTCCGCTGTCGCATAGTCCGGCATCATCTTGAGATCGACAAAACCCCGAATAAAGTTGGCGCCCATATCGGTCTCAACAATGGCAGGATGAACCGAGTTGACCCGAATCCCGGTGCCCAGCTGAGCGCACTCGACGGCTGCCGCCTTGGTCATCAGACGCACCGCGCCTTTGGAGGCGTGATACGCGATATGACCGCTGGTACCAATCAGACCCGCGACCGAAGACAAGTTGATGATCGACGAGCCGGGCTTCATCACTCGAATGGCGTGCTTCAATCCGAGGAACACGCCAGTGACATTGATGTCCATCAGTTTACGGAAAGCATCAACTTCATAGTCTTTGATCATGGCTGCCTCCTCGATTCCGGCGTTGTTGACCAGAATATCCAGACTGCCAAACTGCGCGATTGCATGCTTTGCTGCGGCCTCCCAATCGGACTCGGAGGTGACATCCTGCTTGAGAAAGGCGGCTTTGCCGCCAGAGGTGTTGATGTCGTTTGCTGTCTGCTGCCCAAGATTCTCGAGTATGTCTGTGATCAGCACTGCGGCACCGCACTGGACCAGGGCTCGGGCCACCTCGGCACCGATGCCACGGGCCCCACCGGTGACCAGGGCCACCTTTCCCTGCAGGGAAAATAAATTCTTGTAATTGACTGTCTCGGTAGCCATTTGATTCTCCTTTTATTTAATTATTGTCGATCAAGTTTAAGATCGATCTCCCTAAAAAACTCCACCCTTGGCAGTAGTGCCCGGTTACGCCACAGCCGGTCCTGTCTACACTAGCTTGTTCAATGATCAACTTCGAGGGGCAGGAGTGTCGCAAATGCACGGTCGCGCGGAGCCCCTCGCTCTGTTGTCAACGTTCCCAATGCTTTTAGCGCCACAGGCCATCATAATTCCAACGATGCGCGGCAATAAACGTTCATTCCATTGAAAAATTGGACGGGGAGAAATGCGGCGGCTTCAATATCCCGACTAAGCCGGTCGACCGCCATAGGCCTGGCCTCTACTCGAACCGTGCAGAAATGATCCTGAAGTCGGCCTTGAACCGAATGGCCGCCTTCTCCATTTGGCGAGGCTGGATCAGCTTCCAAGCTTCAGTATTCTTCCACCCTGCCCCACGACCAGGAAGCCATTGCTCGAGGAATTGACGCCGACATACCAGACCGTCGTCACTTTTTCATCTTCCAGTGCGCGCCAGGTTTCCCCGCCATCATCACTCACCATCATCTCTCGCATGGCCGAAACGACCACACGCCCATTGGCAGCCGAATGCACGCCGTTAAGGATCGCCTTACTCCCAATATCGAGCGCTCTCCAGGTTTGCCCTGCGTCAGCAGTCTTGAGGGCATAGCCATCCTGTCCCACTGCAAAGCCCTTTCCGTCGTCACCGATTTCGATCGCCAGCAGTGAGGCTTCCGCCTTATTGGCGATCGTCCAGCTAATGCCACGATCGGTTGATCGCATGATCAGGCCAAACTCGCCAACCATGGTGATGGTTTCGTCTTCAGCGACGAACACCGAATACAGATGAGGCTCTACCCCACCCTCAGTACCGATCTCCAACCAATTCAGCTTCAGTGAACGCCAACTCTTACCGCCATCTTCAGAAATAATAACGCCGCCAAATTCTCCCACGGCGACTGCCAGCCCCTTGCTGTTGGACTCGACCCAAAACAGCCGCTTGGTAGTCCCCGATTCGACCTGCTTCCACACCCCGCCCGGGACTTTATGAAATACCACTCCGCCCTGACCGACAACCAGGCCGCGCTCCTGATCCAGGTCAACACCCAGCAACGCCATCGTCGTCGGGAACTTCGACTTCGTCCAGGTCTTGCCGCCGTCTGTCGTGCTCTGAACTTCACCATCACTGCCCACCGCCAAACCTTCCTCACCGACGAAGTCGATGGCAAACAGAGACTGGTGGACGGTCCCTTCCACCAAAACTTCGAGAGCGGTACTCGCAGACACATTGAAACTCGCGCTGGCGGCAGAAAATCCAAGCAAGGCGGCCGCAATTGCGGAAAGAGTTGAACGAATCTTCACGATATGGGTTTCTCTTGCTGAAGTGCAAAGACAGTCTGCATGGTACCCAATATTGCTGAAGGAATAAGGGACGGACTGGAACCTGCTTTGTAGAAGATGAATCAGGCTTCCGAGAAATGCGGGCTCGCCTGACACGTCAGCGCACGACCTTGAATGCTGATATGCGCTCGTGGAGGCGGGTTCAGGCCTGAGGCTGAGTCGTCGTGACCGCATCTGCAGGATCATATTCGACCAGATAAGCGCGCCTGCATAAATAGATGTGGACTGGCAGCATGAGGGCCAGGGCGAGTCCTGCGATGAGGTGTACATCCGAAGCGAATTCTCGCAGCCTCTCGTGCGCCACGTAAAGCAGAAGGGGGGCGGTAACGACCAGCAGGAATTGGATCAATAAAAGAATCAGCGCCTGAGGACGCTGCAGTCCAATGGCCCATCCCCGCCACACGTGCTGGGCCAGAACGCTGCCCAGCAACAGCAGATAAGCAAAACTCATGAAGCCGTGTACGAGCAGTGCAGGATATTGCGCAGCATGCTTCTCAGGGCCAAAGTCGCCTTCGATCTGCACGAAACGATCGAGAACCAGCCAGACGAGACCTGTGAGCAACAGCCCAACCGTCAGTGCATAAATCAGGTGCTTCTGCCAGAGATTGAGGCGGTTGCGTTCAAGCCGCATGTGCTACCCCCGATAAATTACCCAGAATCAGGCTCTCAGCCTGATATTGATCAATGATCGCTGCGGCCGCGTCAGCTGACATGCCAAGCACGATTTTTGTCAGTGCGTCGGCGTGAATGGCGCGCGGCGCGATCACGCTGACACTCCAGCATCCTTTCCATGAGGCCGCACGATTCCATGACACCGCGCCCTGTCCCGTATCGTACGCAGCCGATGTGGCCAGCGCCTGGTCACGGAGTGAAACCTGGGCCGCGGCATGCTCCGGTTGTTCGGGATCACGTATCACGGCCTTTTCAGCGCGATCGCCCCAGACCCGAAGATCTCCGCCGGCATTCACAACGCCCTGTGCCATGCCTTCAGCCATGAGCAACTCAACCGCGCAGTCAACGGCATAACCCTTGGCGATGCCGTCGAAGTCCAGCGCGATTTCCGCACGTTTACACACCAGCGTATCTTGCAAAATGTCGATGCAGGAAGCATCCCAGCGAGCTGAACAGCAGACTCCTGGCCGAAAGGCGCCATCACTGATATCAGACAGCTTCATCGCTTCTCGCAACACTGCAATCAGATGCGGGCTGACCTGCAAGACACAATGGAGTGGGGCACGATTTAGCCTGGATATATCACTCGAATCGCTTTGACGGCTCATGCTCCGATGGACAGATTCCATCACCTGAAATGCGCGATCAATCGCCGCATGTATCTGCAATGACTCAGAACCGACCACCTCGATTTCGACCAGAGTCCCGAGCAATGGCCTGGCTCTACGCAAGGTACTTGAGCACCAATTCATGGGTCGCCAGTAGACGCCGCACCCCTGCAGTCATATGACTACAGGAAAGCGTCGCCCCGGAAATATTTCGTATGTCCTGCTTGAACACGGGCAGCGCACTGGCGGACGCCCCGTGGAACTGCTCACGCCAGCGTTTATTACGGACCTCGCCGCCATAGCTTTCCCGGTAATCGAGCACCTCTATTTGCTGAACCGCGCCACGTGGATCAAGGGCCAGCGCCCAGCTAATGTACTCATGCTTTCCGATCACCTGGTCCAGCAGAAACCAGCCGCCCTGCGCATGACGCCACGCAGAAAGATCGGCCTGCTCCACGGCTGCGCCGCTGAGCTGCTCGATCTGCGCACGCTGCGCCTCATTCAATCGCACTTCTACGGGGCGCAGTCGCTGATCCGGGAACATCAGATTCTGTGCCTCCTCCAGCGTCAGATAACGCCGGGCAAGAACCTGATTCGGCAGCAGTGCGCTGGCCAGCACGCTGCTGCCGAGAATGATGAATTGCCGCCGCTTCATGCCAACTTCACCCTTTGATCTCTATTGGCGCCTGGACGATTAAAATTGATAGCCGATGCCCAGATCAAAGCCGTCGAAATCCCGGCCAGCCTCGGACTGCAGATCGAGGTTTCTGGAGCGATAGTCCGCCTTGATGACCACACTCGGGTGTGGCCAGTAATTCACGCCAGCTTCCCACTGCTCAAATTCGTCCTGTGACCGGGCACCCTGGATGTCTTCAAAACGCGCGTAGAAGCCCAGCTTCTCGCAGAGCTTGTAGCTGGGTTCCACATACCAGCCATGCTGATCATCGTCGTCTGCCGCAGCCACGGCATTACCACTGATATCCCAGCCACCATAAAGGGCGCGTAAAGCGAAAGGACCATGTTCGGCCTGCACATTGGCCACATAAAGGATGGCTTCGCCGAGGCCATCCCCGTCGACCTGGCTGGCATCCGACTGATAGCTGGCAGCAAGACCCAGCTTGATCCCGGGAATTCCGCTGTAGCTCAGGCGCGTAGTAGCGGCCAGATCTGAGGCATTCGCCTCGGATGTCTTCTGGCGACCGCTGCGAATTCGAAACGCGCTGCCACCTGTCGTCGGCACCATCAGCCCCTCATGAACCATCAGATCCCACTGCAGGCCGTTGTCCCAGTTGCCGACAAGGCTGGCACCGCCAGCCCACCAGGTTGAGGGAATAATGATGTTCTCCACATCATTGCGCTCTACGCCGTAGAAGGTGGGCGGTTCGTGGGTTTCGTTGAGAATTCCTACCGGGATCAACATGACACCGCCGCGCGCGCGCCAAGTCGGGCTGAGATCAAACTCCAGATAAGCCTGCTCCAGCTCGAATTCACCATCTGCGCCATCACCGGCGATGCTGTGCTCGAGTTCAAGCTCAGAAACAAGGCGGATTGAATCACTGAAGTCATAGCCCAGGGACAGCACGAGCCGATGGAAATCGATTTCGCGTACATCATTGGCGTGATCCTCGGCAATCAGGTTGTTGTAGTGCAACTCACCATAGCCCCCGAACTTGACGTTGTTCGCACTGAACCTGCTGGTTTGGTCCGCAGCATTTTTCTTTTCTTCGGCATCACGCGCCGCCAGTTCAGCCTTCAACTCCTGGATCGATTGATGAAGCTCTTCGTTGGTCGGCGTTGCAGCCAGTACCGGGCCCGCGGCGATTAATACAGTCCAAACAAATAGATGAATCATTCTTTTTGACACGTTGCTCTTCCCTCGTTTGAATTATTTGGCCCTTTGCCTAGGCGACGGCCAAGCTTAAAAATGCGATAGCGGATGATAATCATTCTCATTTCAGCTTACAAGCCCTCACTTGCCCAGGCCATAGGTGAAGCCATGACGACGGCGGAAACCTGTCTCAGAGCGCTCGCCATCTAGGACAAGCCATCAAGCGCGATCCAGCCCTCACCGTATGAGAGACCACCTTGGGCCGAAAGAAGGCTCACAACTGAAACGGAAGCGAGTTGTCGAGTCCGCAGCTGCCTGTTCGGGCTGAGGATGGAGTAGATTCCATAGCCACCGCGCAGCGGCTCCAATTACAAATAACGACAACCATCAGGCTAGAACGAACTCATGCTCGAGGAATATCCAAATGCTGACGCATGACTTCAGGCGCGGCAGAAGCGTGGCCTGTATAAGCAACCCCGCTGCAGGAAAGTGCGCCCTACCCAATCCCACCCTGGGCTCCAATGAATTCGCCTAGCCGGAAACGGCGTAGCTTTCTGGTGCAGGACCCAAATCCGGGCTATGCGTTGGAGCTGATCCGGCGCATCTATACCGAGTTCGGCCTGCGGCCGGTGTGCTTTTACAGTGACGCCAAGAGTCGTTACTACACCGAGTCGGCCTGCCAGTTCCTGACCCATCCGCACATCGAAGCCTCCTATGTTGTCACCGACTTCGAACAATTCGCGCGCGATGTGTCCGAGAGATATGAGATCGCGGGAATCGTTACGCACACAGAAATGACAGTCGGGCCCGCTGCCAGATTGTGCGAATTGCTCGACATCCAATGGAATCCGCCCGAGGTTATCCGCCGCTTCCGGCACAAATCGGACCAGAAAATCCAACTCCGCGAAGCAGGAGTGCGAGTGCCCTGGAGCGCGCTAATCGATTCGCCGGAAAAGCTGCGGCAGATTGATCTGCCTGCACGCTATGTCCTCAAGCCCAATGACGGCTATGCCAACGTCGGAATCGGCATTTTTGACAGGGATCAAGTGGAAAACGCTGTCCGACACATGCAGTCCGGCAACTACACCTGGCTTGCAGAGGAATTTATCGGTGGCCCCGAATTCAATATCAACGGCCAGGTTCGGTCTGACGGACGCGTGGAAATTTTCTCTATTTTTGAATACCGCCGACGCCAGGTCGGTCAATATCAGACGGTCTATGACGCGGAAATTCAGTGCGCCAGTTCGCATCCTCGTTTTCAAGAATTGCAACGCTATGCACGAGCCGTGCTCACAGCGACTGAAATTGTGCGCGCGCCCTTTCACCTGGAAGTGAAAGTCGACGAGAAAGGGCCGTGCATGATCGATTTGGCCTGCAGGCTGATGGGCACCGAAACGGCGCATACCACCAGCCGCTCCCACCCTGGGCTTCCGGACCTGTTCTCGGTGGCTGCGCACGATTACATCGATGGCGGTCCGCCACCCCCCTTACAGCCGATCAACTGGCAGCGCCACGACCAAAACCTTTCCATGCTCGTCTATGGCATCTGCGAAACCCCCGGCTTCCTGGCTGGCGTCGACGGCCGCAGTGAATTCGAAGGCTGGCCGGAGTTTGTGGCCTGGGCCAAAGCCCCGCAAATCGGGTCCAGGATCGAGCCCACCACCGACCTGTTCAGTGCCCCCTACATCGCTGAAATGCGTCGCCCAACCTCAGAGCAAGCCACCAATGCCCTGATCCAGGCAAGCCGTTCGACCCTGAAACTAAGCCTCTCTCGGCCCGGCCCCATGGCATACCTACAGCGGATTGCGGCGCGTCTCTCCAATATTCCGCGCCGATTGCGTTGGGAGATTCACCGAGCGATCTCCAAGTAGCAGATAATTCGCGCATCGGTTTGCGGATGAGCGCTAACGCCACGGGGACAAGAGTGCGTACAAAGAAGACCACTGATCCTTTCACTCGGCTGGAATCGGAAGTCCGCAGTTACTGCCGGTCCTTTCCGGTACGGTGGCGCGCAGCACGCAATGCCACATTGATCAGTGACGATGGAACCGAATATATCGATTTTCTCGCCGGCTGCTCATCGCTCAATTACGGGCACAACGATCCTGACATGAAGGCAGCCCTGATCGCCTACCTCAATGAGGACGGCATCGCCCACGGGCTGGACATGCACACCGAAGCAAAGGCAGCCTTCCTGCAAGCCTTTGGCGACATCGTGTTGAAGCCGCGAAACATGGACTACCGCCTGCAATTCACCGGCCCAACCGGCGCCAATGCAGTCGAAGCGGCCCTGAAACTTGCGCGCAGAGTCACAGGCCGCACCAATGTCATCGCATTCACCAACGGTTTCCACGGTGTCTCTACTGCGGCACTCGCGGTAACAGCCAATCGATACCATCGTGCTGCCAGCGGCGCAGCGCTCAATTACGTCACCCGGATGCCTTACGACGGCTACTTCGGCGAGGATACAGATACCGCCGAACAGATCCGGCACATATTGAGCGATCCCTCTGGCGGCGTCGACCCACCGGCGGCCTTTATCCTCGAAACTGTCCAGGGTGAAGGTGGCTTGAAGACGGCGTCCGCCGCATGGATGCGGTCAATTCAAGCTCTGGCCAAAGAAAGCGGCGCGCTGATGATTGTCGACGACATCCAGGCAGGCTGCGGTCGAACGGGCACATTTTTCTCATTCGAAAAAATGGGCGTCGAGCCAGACATGATCTTGCTGGCAAAGTCCCTCTCCGGCATGGGCCTTCCCCTATCCATGGTCCTGATTAAGCCGGAACATGATCGCTGGCGCCCGGGAGAACACAACGGATCCTTCCGAGGCAACAATCACGCTTTCGTCACCGCACGGGTTGCTCTGCAAAAATTCTGGTCCGATAGTGGCGCCGGTCTCGATCTGGAGCGCAAATCACAGAACCTGCAATCAGCGCTGGAAAATATTGGCAGCCGCCACGGCCTCACTTTAAGGGGCCGCGGCATGTTTCAGGGCATCGATCTGAAGACATCCGAAATCGCGGCCGCCGTGAGTCAAAAATGTTTCGAACAGCGCTTGATCATCGAATTGTCCGGTGCGCATGACGAAATTCTGAAGGTGCTGGCACCTCTGACCACACCGGGCGAGCAAATGGAACGGGGCCTGAAAATCATTGCCGAGTCCGTTGACGAAATATTCGGAAAGGCTCTGTATACGGCCAGCTCCAACACAGATTGACCGCCCCGGAAATCACCGCTGCCGGCCAAAATATTTCACCTGACTCCCTTGTCGTCTTCATTGCCAGTATGAAAGAACGATCTCTGCCAATAGCGAATTCCCGCGGCAGCGCCACTGAAAATGGGGCTAAGGCAGATCGACGAGCAAAGGGAATGCGTGTGAGGGGCGAATTCTGACTTTATATTGCCTACCACTTACGGCCCCCGCCATGACGACGGCGCTCACACTCGTGCGGAGTGGGGGCCTCTGCAGCCAGCAGCTCGCCTGTCCCGCCCTACCCCCGGCACGCCATCAAAGAAAGTTGCTCGAACACATTTTTCATCGGCTACCATGGTGAGGTTGGATTTCACTGAATCCAGGGGCACTTAAGATGTTTGGACGCTTTCTTCTTTTCGTCGCCGCATTGACTATCCCGAGCACTACGTTTTCAAAGCAGCTCTACCGAGGTCCGTCCGCTGGCGATAGCGGCGCCTATTACGTGATCAGCAGTGAGAAGCTGAAAAATGGCCAAATCCGAATTCTAAGCAGCAGAGTCGGAAAAGGCGCGGCCTACACCGACTTCACCGAGCTGAAAATCAACTGCAACAGCGGAAAATATTACAAATTGGCCGGCGGTAGCGAAGATGGAAACAAGCAGAAGCCAACGAGGCCATTAAATGACTTGTCAAAGCGCTCCAAGTGGGTCTCACCCAGCCCGGATTCGAGTAAATCCGACCTCGTCAAATATGTTTGCAGCAAGCACAAATAATCGCCCCGAACAGGCGCTACACCGGATGCTGCTCTGATAGGCCTACCGCTGGGCAAATCATCTTCTGACTCGCGCAGGACGATTTCGCGGCGGATTCAGGCCCAGAAGGCCCTGAGCAACCATAGCCGACACAAAATCGGCACAGAGGGCGAAAATCAGGAGCCCCTGTTTCTCGCAACTCTTTGAGAAATTTGGTGGTGATAGGTGGACTCGAACCACCGACCTCAGCATTATGAGTGCCGCGCTCTAACCAACTGAGCTACATCACCGTCGCAAGTGCATATCTGCGGGGCGCGGATTGTAATGGACCTGTGCCCTAGCGTCGATTCCTGAATGAATAAAATGACCGATCTAGCTTACCGATGGCATGGCCAACGACTGGAAGTCGTGGCTTTCCCCCACTTGATCGACCCCGATTCGCTGCGCGGCATTGATCGGCAAAAAGCGGCGCTGCGGCAGAATACCGCGCAATTTGTTGCCGGTCTCCCCGCTAACCACGCGCTTCTGACAGGGTCTCGCGGCACCGGAAAATCAAGTTTGGTCAAGGCCTTGCTGTCTGAATTCGGCAATCAGGGCCTGCGCATTGTGGAGGTACACCCTCACGATCTGACCGATCTGCCGGAGGTTGTTGCGCCCCTGCGCGAGCGAAAACGGGAGCACTTCATCCTATATGTCGATGATTTCAGTGTCGCCTCGGACGATGCGCGCTTGACCGCGCTGAAAACGGCGCTGGACGGTGGCATCGAGGAGCCGCCGGAAAACGTGCTGATCTATGCCACTTCTAACCGGCGCCATCTTGTGCCACAGAGGCGCGTCGAAAACGAGGAATATCAGTGGGACGGGGATGAGCTGCACCCTGGGGAGACCACGGAGGAAAAGATTTCCCTGGCTGAACGATTCGGCCTCTGGCTGAGTTTTCAGCCTTTCACCCAGCATCAGTATCTGGAAGCAGTCAGAACCCATCTGGCAGCGCTGGGCCACAGCAACTGGAGCGACGAGACAGAGACGCTGGCGCTGCGCTGGGCGCTTAACCGCGCCTCACGCTCAGGTCGAGTGGCGCGCCAGTTTGCGCGAGACTGGGTAGGAAAGGCGGGACACTAAGCGCAGGCACGGGTCCAAGAGAGGCACTGTGCATGAAGCACAATTTGGGCTCGCCCCCGCTCCTTACTGACGGCATTTGTAGCGCTCAGGCTGGAACGAGGCCCTGGCTTCGCGATGCTTCGCCCTCAAAGTCGCTGCCCTGCCCTTGGGCGCAGCGGCCTCGTTCGCGCGCATTGCATGCGACAAGGCCTGCGAATATTCGTCGAGCGCATCTGCAAAGGCGATTGGATCAGTTTCTTCGATTCCAAGTACGACAACCTTGGGAATTCCCTGTTCATAGTAGGCGGCAGCCTTTGCGTAGTTCGCTTGATCGTAGTAGAACCTTGCCAACTCAAAGATTCTCTTGGTCGAGATGCTGCTATCTGGGCCCGTGACACTTCTTTCCATCTCCAGTGACTCCAGGAGGTGCTTTTCGGCCACATCCAGCCTGCAGGTATAGCCTGCGGTTCGTCCGAAGTTGTAGCTCAGCATCGATATCGTAGAAGGATCAAGTTTCGCTAAATGCGCGTTGACCAGTGCCTTCCAGTAATGGTCCCTAGCCGAAACATAATCTCCACGGAGGTCGTATCGATGCGCTGCCTCGAAGTGAATCTGTGCTTCCTTGGCGTTAATCGCGCTGACGCATCCAGCAAGACAGAGTAGACAACAAAGAACCAAACCGAGTGACTTCATTGCGACCTCGAACATTGGGCCATCCGGCCCATCGCACAGCTCATCTATTGATCCGCGCAGTGAGCCTTGCAGGCTAAGCCAGCAGCGACTTCACCAGGTCCACATACTTTTGCATGGCCTGATCGGCGCCTGTGCCCTTGATCTTGGCCCAAGCGTCGTACTTGGCTCGGCCCTTGACGTCCAACATACCGGGGCGCTTGCCGCTGGCATCGCCGTCAGTGGCCTGTTTGAAGTGGGCGTAGAGCGACAGCAGCTGCTCATTGCTGGGCCGCGAGCTCAGCGTCTTGACGTCTTTCTGAGCTTGCTCGAACTGGGCTTTGATCTCTGACATGGGCCACTCCTTTTTCGCTATGAGTAATGATGTGCTTGTATCACGAGACCTCGGCGGACGTAATCGCCCCAGCGCACGGAATTCGCTGGGGCGAGCTGCCTGACTAACAGCAGGTCTTCACTTGCGATCCAGGGTCACGAAACGATAGGGATGGGCGTGGCGCTCATCTGCGGGATGGTTTTCCTGGGCGCTGACAGAAAACTCTGCAGCATTGAACTCGGGAAAATAAACATCCTCGTTTTCGCCACTGCCCTCAATCGTCGTCAAAACTTTGGTCAGATAAATACGCTGAACATTTGGCAGGGTCTGTCGATAGAGCTGCGCGCCACCAATAACCATCAGCTCGCCGTCCTGGTGCGCACTCATCGCCTGCTCTAGGGAAGTAAAGCGATGAGCACCTTCAGCTTTGAAATCCGGCTTTCGACTGATTACCCAGCTCTGACGCCCGGGCAGCGCTCCAGGCAGGGAGTCCCACGTCTTGCGTCCCATCAGAATCGTCTTGCCGATTGTAAGCCGTTTGAAATGTTTCAGATCATTCGGCAAGCGCCACGGTAAATCGCCCTTGCGCCCGATCAGCCCGCGCTGATCCATGGCAACGATGATGCTGAGTGATTTGCCCCGCTTGCCTGAGCTCACACCGCGACCGGCGCCTTGATGTGCGGGTGCGGATCGTACTCGCACAGCTCAAAATCTTCCGGGACGAATTCAAACAAATCGCTTACGGCCGGATTGATCTTCATTACGGGCAAGGGGCGCGGTGTGCGCGACAGCTGCTCGCGGGCCTGATCCAGATGATTGGAATACAGATGGCAATCGCCACCAGTCCAGATGAACTCACCTGCCTCGAGATTACAGACCTGCGCAATCATCACAGTCAGCAAGGCATAAGACGCGATATTGAAAGGCACGCCGAGAAAGATATCTGCGCTGCGCTGATAGAGCTGGCAGGACAGCCTGCCTTTGGCCACATAAAACTGAAAAAGGGCGTGACAGGGGGCGAGCGCCATCTCATCGAGTTCACCCACGTTCCAGGCAGACACGATCAGGCGCCGCGAATCCGGGTTGCCCCGAATCTGATCGAGCAGCAATTTCATCTGATCAATCTCGCGGCCACGGCTGGCTGGCCAGGCGCGCCACTGCCGCCCATACACCGGGCCCAGTTCTCCAGCCTCGTCCGCCCATTCATCCCAGATCGACACGCCGTGTTCCTTGAGCCATGCGGTATTGGTGTCGCCGCGCAAGAACCACAGCAACTCAATCAGAATCGACTTCAGATGCAGCTTCTTGGTGGTGACCATGGGGAAGCCGTCGGCCAGATCAAACCGCATCTGGTGACCAAAGACAGACAAGGTCCCGGTCCCGGTGCGGTCCGATTTTTCGACGCCGTGATCAAGCACGTGCCGCATGAGATCTAGGTATTGGCGCATCCCGGAATTCTACACCGCGACGGTCGAATCGGTGCCTTGCGGGTCTATCCGCATTAGCACGCGTTCGCGCGGCGCTCTGTCAGGAAACGGAGAAACTCTCGCCGCAGCCGCACTCCCCCGTCACGTTGGGGTTAACGAATTTGAAGGACTCGTTCAGGCCCTGTTTCTGCCAATCCAATGTCAGACCTTCGAGCAGGGGCAGATGCTCGCTGGCCACCACGATTTTGGCCCCGTTGGACTCGAACACTTGATCTCCATCACCAGTCTCATCGGCGTAATCCATCGTGTAGGCGAAGCCCGAGCACCCAGACTTTTTGACGCCGACTCTCAGGCCGATGCCCTTGCCGCGCTTGGCAATCTGAGCGTTGACGCGCTGAGCGGCAGATGGGGAAAGCTGAAGACTCATAAGATATTGATGTTGATGACTACAGGTTTAACTGATTGCGAATCTCGCGCAGAACATCCTGCGCCATAAGCAAACAATGGGCGCGATCAGCCGGTATTTCAAGGGCTGATTGAAGCGTTGCCAGCTCGAATTGGCTCAGTTCCCTGATTTTCTTGCCGATACACCACGCCGCGAGCCAGCTGCCGACGGCGATAGTAAATGGGCAACCGTAAGCCTGAAAGCAGGCCTTCTCTATTTTATCTTCATTTACAAGGACTTGAATATTCAGCTGTGCCTTGCTGGCGGGGGTGCGGGCCCTGGCCGAAAGCACACCCGGATTTGCACCCAGAGTCCCTGCGTACGGGGTAGTCTGAAACAGCATCCACACCGGCGCGGGATATGCGTGAGCGATTTCCGGCGTGATCATCACTTTTTCTGGCTGTGGCGCAGACAAAGCTGTCCCCTCATGTGAACCTTCGAACCCAAATAAAGGCTGCGCTGCCGCCGCATGTCGCCTGTTCAGGCAAGCCGGTTAAGTCCATTGTGCGCGGCCACGCGATAAGCCTCGGCCATCGTCGGATAGTTGAATGTTGTGTTCAGAAAATAACTCATGTGATTGATCGTCGGGTTGGCCATCACGGTCTGCCCGATGTGTACGATCTCCGATGCGCGGTCACCAAAACAATGGACACCGAGCACATTCAGCTTATCCGGATCAAACAGGAGCTTGAGCATACCGGTGGTCTCGTTGGTCATCTGCGCCCGCGCAAGACTCTTGAACGCGGAGTGTCCGACCTCGTAGGGCATATTCGCAGCGCGCAGCTCGCGTTCGGTCAGCCCGACTGAAGAAATCTCAGGAATGGTATAGATGCCGCTGGGTATGGTGTCGAGCACTTGCGACTCGGAATCGGGGTTGATGATGTGCTGGCCGACAAAGCGACCCTGAACATAGGCAGCGCTAGCCAGTGCCGGGGGACCAATTACATCGCCCGCCGCAAAGATATGCGGCTGCGCGGTGCGAAACTTTTCATCAACCTGAATCTGCCCGCGCGAATTGATCTGAATGCCTAGCGCTTCCAGACCCATGCCATCGGCATTACCGGTCCGGCCATTGGCCCACAGCAGCAGATCTGACTTGATACGCCGACCGGTCTGCAGGTGCAGAACTACGTCATGCTGGCGTGGCTCAACCTTCTTGAAACTTTCTTCATGAAGAATGATGCAGCCTTGCTCCCGCAGATGATACGACAGTGCCTCCGCGATCTCGTCATCCAGAAAAGACAGCAGGCGGTCCTGCGTATTGACCAGCGTCACCTTGGCGCCGAGATTCAGAAAGATGGACGCATATTCGCAACCGATGACACCCGCACCGTAGATGGTGACCGAAAAAGGGTGCTCTTTGTGGCGCAGGACGCTGTCGCTGTCACACACACGCGGATGTGAAAAATCCAGTTCCGGTGGATGATATGGGCGCGATCCGGTTGCGATGACAAATTGTTTTGCACTCACGACTTCGACGCTATTGTCGTCATGAAGGATCTCAACACGATTCTCATCCAGAAATCTTGCGGCGCCCTCAAACAGGGGCACGCGGTTACGCTCATAAAATCGTCTGCGGCTGGCAACCTGCGCATCAACCACTTTGTCAGCACCAGCCAGAATCTGGGGATAGCTGGGCGGATTCTTCAGGTAGTTGTCTCTCAGAAGCGGATTGTGCCGCACATCATTGAGCGTCTTCACCGCCTGTCGCAGTGCCTTGCTGGGGATGGTGCCCCAGTGGGTACAGCCGCCGCCGACTTCAAAATGGCGTTCTATCACAGCCACTTTTAGGTGATTCTTTGCAGCCATCATGGCGGCGCCCTCGCCCGCAGGACCGGAACCGATGACAACGAGATCAAAATTTTTCATTGGAGTTCTTAACATCAAAAAAGATTACTATTCAGGACTGAGTAAAGTCAGCTGGACACAAGGCGCGCAGCCGACGCACCTGTGCATCGACTTCAATGGCGGCGGCCTCTACTTCTTTCAGCGTTGTGCTTGGTGCGAACGAGAAACGCAGAGAGGCATTGGCCAGCTCATCGTCACGTCCAAGAGCACGCAATACATAGGAAGCCTCCGCGGTGGCCGAGGAACAGGCCGAACCACTGCTGACCGCCAAAGAATGGAGTGAAGCGCGCAGTGACTCCCCCTCCACGCCCTCAAAACTCATATTGAGAATATGCGGCGCCGCATGGTCCGGATCGCCGTTTCGCATGACCTCCGGGATGCACGCTAGCTTGATCGCCAGATGATCACGAAGCTCGGCCATGTGACGTACATTTTCATCAAGACGAAGCTTCGCTAGCGCTGCGGCAGCGCCCATGCCGACGATCTGGTGGGTCGGCAGTGTGCCGGAGCGCATCCCCCATTCATGACCGCCGCCGTGCATCTGCGGCGACACGCGTGCACGCGGCTTGCGCCGCACAAACAGGGCGCCGATACCTTTGGGCCCCCCAAATTTGTGCGCCGACAGCGACATGAGATCGATCGGCACGGTGGCCAGATCAATATCAAGCTTGCCTGCGGCTTGTGCGGCGTCAACGTGAAACAGTACGCCACGCTCACGCAAGCGCGAGGCGAGCTCAGCGATCGGGTTTACGTTACCAATCTCGTTGTTGACCCACATGCAAGACACCAGCGCGGTCTCTGGCGCCAACGCGTCCATCAGCTGATCGGCACTAATCATTCCGCGGCGATCCGGCTGCAGATAACTCACCCGCGCTTTTTTTGCAGATTCCAACCAGCGGCAGCTATCCAACACACACTTGTGCTCAATCCGCGTCGTCAGTACATGCATGCGCTCGCGCGCGCTGAATTCGATCGCGCCCTTGATCGCCAGATTGTTCGCCTCGGTCGCCCCGCTGGTCCAGATGACTTCGCGCGGCTCAGCGCCAATGAGCGCTGCGACTTCCTCCCGCGCCCTTTCTACGGCAGCTGCCGCCATTCTCCCTGGCGCGTGGTCTGAGGCCGGATTGGCAAAATGACCCTGCGGTGACAGCCACGGCCGCATAGCCTCCCAGGCCTCTGCGGCAAGCGGCGTGGTAGCAGCATGATCCAGATAAATCACGAGATGGCGGAGCGACTCAGATAAAGATGGGCGGCATTATCGCAGCACTGCTGCCATCCCTCGACGAAGGGGCACGAATTCACTCGATTAATTGGAAGTTTCGACCCTGGCCGGTGATCAAAGCTTAAAATGTGGCGCAGACATCGACGCCTGCTGAAGAATCGGAGTTTTCGTTTGAAAATCACTATATTTGGATCGGGATATGTGGGACTGGTCACAGCCGCCTGCTTTGCAGACGCGGGCAATGACGTGCTCTGCGTAGACATAGACGCATCCAAAGTGGCGCTGCTGCGTCGCGGAGAGAGCCCGATCTATGAACCCGGCCTCGCTGAAATGCTACTGAGCAACGGCAAAGCTGGACGCCTCAAGTTCACCACTTCTGCGGCTGAAGGCGTGTCTCACGGCCACTACCAGTTCATCGCAGTCGGCACCCCTCCTCAAGAGGACGGCTCGGCCGATATGCAGTATGTGCTGGCCGTCGCCAAATCCATTGGTGAGCACATGGATGCTTATCGCGTGATCATCAGCAAGTCGACCGTGCCGGTCGGCACTGCCGACCGCGTCCGCGAGACGGTGGCAGCTGCGCTCCATGCACGCGGGCTGGAACTGGAATACGACGTGGTGTCCAATCCCGAGTTTCTCAAGGAAGGCGCTGCAATCAGTGACTTCAACAAACCGGACCGGATCATCATCGGTGTGTCCAGCGAAAAAGCGGCAGAACAGATGCATGCCCTGTATGCGCCGTTTAATCGAAATCACGATCGCATGATCGTCATGGATGTGCGCTCCAGTGAGCTGACCAAGTACGCGGCCAACGCCATGCTCGCCACCAAAATCAGCTTTATGAACGAGATGGCCAATCTGGCTGAGTACGTCGGTGCGGACATTGAAAAAGTGCGCGTTGGCATTGGTTCGGACCCGCGAATCGGATTTTCGTTTATCTATCCAGGCTGTGGCTACGGCGGCTCCTGTTTTCCCAAAGACGTCAAAGCATTAGCGCACACCGCTGCGGCAGTCGGGTTTGAAGCAAGTCTGCTGCAAAGCGTAGAGCGGGTTAATAAGAAACAGAAGTCGCGCCTGTTCGAGAAAATCAGCAAGCACTTTGGCAGCCTGGAGGGAAAAACCATCGCCTTGTGGGGCCTTGCGTTCAAGCCGCGTACCGATGATATGCGCGAGGCTCCTGCCCGCGACCTGATCGAGGCCATCTTCGCTGCGGGCGGAAAGGTGCGCGCATTTGATCCGGTTGCGATGCAAGAGGCCGCTCATCTCTACGGTGAACGCGACGAACTGTTTCTGGCAGAAACCGCTGAAGAAGCCCTGACCGGCGCCGATGCTTTGGCCATCGTGACCGAGTGGCGCCAGTTCCATGCGCCGAATTTCGAGCACATCAAATCACAGCTCAAGGCGGCGGTGATTTTTGACGGACGCAATCTCTATGAGCCGGAAACGGTCGAAAAGGCGGGCATTGCCTATTACGCCATTGGCCGCGGTCGCCGCTAGGACCGCAGCGCCCTGATGGCCACTTTGGCTGATTCCCGCCTGATTGCCATGGTCTCCTGCCCGCAGGATGAAGCAGACCGTTTGGCCCGCAGGATCATAGAATCCAAACTCGCTGCTTGTGTGAATTGCGTTCCGAACATCCGCTCGACCTATCGCTGGCAAGGACGGATCGAACAGGAAAACGAATCCCTACTGCTGATCAAAACCACCGCAGCCGGCTTCGACGCGCTCAAGGCAAAAATCGTAAATTGGCATCCCTACGAACTCCCGGAGGTCATAGCGGTCGAAATTATCGCTGGGCATACGCCCTATCTTGACTGGATATCCCGGTGCGTCGACGTCCCTGCAAACTAGCTTTCTGGTGCACCTTACTCCTGCTGGCAACTCCCTCGATTTGCCTTGCGGGCCTGCTGGATTTCCGCAAGTCGGCGGATGATGCCATCCTGCCAGCTGATCAGGCTTTCATGGTCCACGCGCCACTGTGGGACGGTAAGGAGATGATTCTGGGTTTTGCCATCGCACCTGGCTGCTATCTGTATCGAGACCGAATTACGGTCGAAGCCACGCGCCCTGCCGGATACGAACTGGGCTTTGCTTCCATGCCCCTAGGGGAAGCCTTCGCGGATCGGCACTTCGGCAGGACCACCATCTACCGGGATTCGATGCAAATTCGGTTCCGGCCAAAGTCAGGTCAACCGCCGACACGCATCAAGGTTCGTTATCAGGGCTGCGCGGAGGGCATGGTGTGTTACCCCTGGCAGACACGGCTGCTTAGCGTCATCACCCGATAAACAAGAAATGAAAAAAACATTGCCAGCTCTGTTCGTGGCCTTCGCGTCCATGTTTGGCGGATTCGCGCTGTATCAGAAAATGTCTGCGCAAAGCACGGATACAGATGCTGACGTGTCCCCCGACTTCAGTCTTGAGACGCTGTCGGGCGAGACTTTCAAGCTATCCGACCTTCGTGGAAAGTTGGTGCTGGTGAATTTCTGGGCAACTTGGTGTGCACCTTGCCTCGATGAGATTCCACTCCTGGTGGAAATACAGAATCGCTTTGCTTCCCGAGGCTTGCAGATTGTGGGGCCAGCGCTAGATGAGCCTGATCGGGTGCGCGCAAGCTTGCCTCGGCTGAAGATCCAGTACCCGATTCTGATTGGAGAAGAACAGATTCCCGTGGTGATGGACGCCTTGGGCGATCGGCTCGGCGCGCTCCCGTTTTCAGTACTGATTTCGCCAGGGGGGAATGTTTTGGCTCGAAAGCACGGCGAATTCGATCTTGAGGAGCTGAGCACGCTGGTTGAAGACAATCTCCCAAAAATTTAGCTTTCTGCGGCGAACTGCGGCGAACTGCCTATGATCTGCGGGTATCTTCCATTCTTCTGGGCGTTAGTGCAGAATCATGGGCTTCTACTACGCTGGATAACGCGCCTTGAGCCGTTTACTGCTGTTAAATGGGCCCAACCTGAATCTGCTCGGCACACGCGAGCCTGCAGTCTACGGGGCGACGACACTCGCCGAAATTGAGGCGGACATGAGCCGCCGCGCTGAAGATTTTGGTCATGAACTCAAATGCTTGCAGAGTAATCATGAAGGTGTACTGGTCGACCGGGTTCAGCAGGCGCGCGGTCAGGAAGACTTCATCCTGTTTAATCCCGGGGCCTTTACGCACACCAGCGTCGCCCTGCGCGACGCGCTGCTCGGCGTAAATATTCCCTTTATCGAGATTCACTTATCCAATGTGTATCGAAGGGAGAGCTTCCGTCAACATTCCTATTTCACCGACATCGCCGTCGGCGCCATCATCGGGCTTGGGCCCATCGGCTACAGCCTGGCCCTGCATGCAGCAGATCAACTATTAAAGAACAAAGGAAACTGAGCAACATGGACTTGCGAAAGATCAAGACGCTGATTGACCTCGTCGAGCAATCCGGGATAACCGAACTTGAAGTCAGGGAAGGTGAAGAATCTGTCCGGATTGGACGAAATAACGGGCCAGTCACTCAGTACCTGACCGCACCAGCCGCCGCTCCGGCTTCGGCGGCGGCACCAGCAGCGGCGGCAGCTCCCGCGCCGGTAGCGGAAGCCACGCCTGCACCAGCTGCGCCAGCGTCAGACAATCGCCATATCACCCGCTCTCCCATGGTCGGCACTTTCTACAACGCACCCTCACCCGG
>JBFJJV010000024.1:0-26843 GCA_041635265.1 Panacagrimonas sp. | reverse complement strand
CGAACGATATGCTTTCCGCGCGGGGTGCACCCGGAGCCATTGATCTCGCCGTTGCCATTGGCCCCGGTTGAAATGGCGAAAGCTTCAGTCTTTCGCCCCTGCTGCCAGAGCCACATTTTCTGCTGGTTCAGGTCGATCTCAAGACGCATGATCCCAGCTCCGGTAGGGCTTAATTGCAAGGGCGTGATTGTAGTACCGCTGCTCCTGTGTCACTTCTGCACCTAGCCAAGGGGGCTTGGCGAATTTCTGCTGGCTGTGCAGCAACTCGATTTCGGCCACGATGAGCCCCTCGTTATTTCCTTGGAACTCGTCGATTTCCCAGGTCAGATCGCCCTGCAAAATGTAGTGACGTGTCTTTTCAATCTGGCCGACGCAGAGATCAGCGAGGATCTGCTCGGCCTCGTCGATTGGAATCTCATATTCGTATTCGGCTCTTTGGCAGCCGATGACCGCTGCCTTGATATTCAGCTGAGCGGCACTGCCGTCGACGCGCACACGGATCGAGGCCCGCCCGCCGGTATCCGCAAGATAACCCTGGCGCATGACCTGGCTGCGACAGACCTGACTGCGCCAGTCGGTTCCTACAATCAAGAATTTGCGCTCAATTTCCAGGGCCATGCGGGTATTACGTCCTTGCCGAGATTGTTTATTATTTTCAACTGATTGATTTTATTTGTAACCTAAAGGCCAAATCAGCTGAATAAAGGGGCTTGCCGCCGTGAGGGAACGATCTGGCGAGTTCGTCGCTTCTCTCATTTCTGCTGCCCTTAATTGCCGCAGTGCATCATAGCCCGCTAGACTAGCGTGCTGTGCCGAGACCGGTCCTGCGGCCTCTCGGCCCAAATCCCCTTTTCCCCTTTGAAATCAGTAGGAAGATTCCCACATGGCGGTAGAACGCACGCTTTCCATTATCAAGCCCGACGCAGTTGCCAAAAATGTCATCGGCCAAATTTACACTCGCTTCGAAAATGCCGGCCTCAAGATCCTCGCTGCGCGCATGCAGCAGCTGACGGAAGCAGAGGCAGGCGGTTTCTATGAGGTGCATCGCGAGCGCCCCTTTTTCAAGGATCTGGTTAGCTTCATGACCAGTGGCCCGGTGATTATTCAGGTGCTCGAAGGCGAAGACGCGATTGCCAAGCATCGCGAGATCATGGGTGCTACCAACCCTAAAGAGGCCGCTGCCGGAACCATCCGCGCGGATTTCGCCGCCTCCATTGACGAAAACGCAGTGCACGGCTCAGACAGTGCAGAAAATGCCGCCATCGAGATCCAGTACTTTTTTCGAGCAATCGAGCTTTGCTCTCGCACGCGCTAGGCAATTAGGAAGCTAAGCGCCAGATGACTAATGCAGCCCCTCAGCCCGAACGCAAGGATGCGCGCAGCGTCCCGACGGCCGATGCGGCTGCGGTTTCCACCAGGTCGTCATCAGCGCCGATCAATCTGTTCGGCATGGACCGGGAGCGCCTTCGATCCCAGTTCGAACTCGTCGGTGAAAAGCCCTGGCGCGCGGATCAGATCATGCAATGGATCTATCGCCGGGGCGTCGACGACTTTGGGGCTATGAGTAATATTTCCAAGGACTTGCGTGCTCGGCTCGAAGCGGACTTCGTGGTGGAGACACCCGAGCTGATGAGCGAACAGATCTCTGCCGACGGCACTCGTAAATGGGTGCTTCGGGTCGGTGGTGGTCAGGCGATCGAGACGGTATTCATTCCCGAGCAGTCGCGTGGCACGCTATGTATCTCCTCGCAGGTGGGTTGCGCCATGGATTGCGCCTTCTGCTCCACGGGTCAGCAGGGCCTGAATCGGAATCTGAGCACCGCCGAGATAGTGGCGCAAGTCTGGTTCGCAGCGAAAACTCTGGGGGGGAACTTCCAGACCGAACGTGTGATCTCAAATGTGGTCTTCATGGGTATGGGAGAACCACTGGCAAATTACAACGCGGTCTTGCCGGCCATCCGCATATTTCAGGATGACTTCGGATTCGGGCTGAGCAAACGCCGCGTGACTGTATCCACCTCAGGGCTGGTGCCGTTTATGGACCGTCTGCGTGCAGACGCGGATACTGCCATGGCGGTATCGCTACACGCGCCGAATGATGAGCTGCGAAATGAGTTGGTGCCGATCAATCGCAAGTATCCCCTGGATGCCTTGATGGACGCCTGTCGTCGCTACACCGCAGGCCGGGATCACAAGATGCATCTGGTCTATGAATACGTGATGCTCGATGGCGTCAATGACTCACCCGCGCTCGCGCGCGACCTGGCCAAGCTGTTGCGAGATATGCCGGCCAAGGTGAACCTGATTCCGTTCAACCCCTTCCCCGAGACGCGTTACAAAAGATCTCAGCAGGAAGCAATAGAAAAATTCTCCGGCATCCTGCGTTCGCGCAATATTCTTTCCACCACGCGAAAAACGCGCGGAGATGACATCGATGCGGCATGCGGCCAGCTGGTGGGCAAGGTGCTCAACAAGCAGAAGCGCCGATTGTCAGATTTTCCCGTGAGGGCAGCATGACCGTCCGCCGTGGCCTATCGTCGCTCTTGTTCAGTCTAACGCTGAGCGTTCTGTTGAGTGCCTGCGTGACGACGTCAACGACGTCCACCGCCCAGCCTGTCACGGGCGGGGGAGAGCGTGTGGATCCGGATCTGGATGAGGCTGCACGAATTAACACAGAGCTTGGCATGAATTATGCCCGGGCCGGCAACTACGAAATCGCTTTGGACAAGTTCCGACGCGCGCTCAAGCAGAACAAGAATTATGCGCCGGCGCATCAGGGTATTGCCTTTATCTATGTGCAGCGCAAGGACATGGTGCGGGCAGAGGAGCATTACAAGCGGTCGATCCGGATTGATTCGTCTGACGCCTCGACCCAGAGCAACTACGGCATCTTCCTCTGCGGGCAGGGGCGCTTCGACGAAGCTGAAAAGCACTTTCTGAATGCCGCCAATAACCGCGACTACCGGCAGCGTCACACAGCGTTCGCCAACGCGGGCGTTTGCGCGCGCCGAATCCCTGATCTGGACAAGGCCGAAGCTTATTTTCGTTCAGCGCTGGAATTGTCACCGCAATTTCCGGAGGCACTGCAGCAGTTGTCTGGTGTATATCTCGAGCGTCGAGATTATGCAAAGGCAAGGCAGTATCTGCGGCGCTATGAAGAAGTGGGGCCGCCAACGCCCGCTACATTGTGGATTGGCGCGAAGATTGAGTTCGCGCTGGGTGATGAAATTGCCGCCGCACGCTACGCGCAGAGACTGCGTGAAGAATTTCCCAACTCTCAGGAAAGCATCAGCTTTACTAAGGCCTCGTCATCATGAACGAACATCAAGCCGAGCTCGCAGAGCGAATTGAACCCGCCCATGGCAGTCCGGGCCAGGCCATACGCGAAGCGCGGGAACGCGCGGGTATATCTATTGAAGAGTTGGGTTCGCGCACCCGGCTGACCCGTGAAACACTGGAGGCGATGGAAGGTGACCGCTTCGAGGATTTGCTCGAGCCGGTCTATGTGCGTGGCTATTATCGCAAGTGCGCCAGAGTTCTGGAAATTCCAGAAAGCCCGCTGGTCAAGGCCTACGACGCACTCTACCGCCCCCCTCCGGTGGTGACGCCGTCACGTCTGCGCCTCGCACCCAGCGGCGACCTGAATCCCCGCTCACGCGCGCCCAGCCGAGTTCTGCTGGCAGTACCGATCATCCTGATTTTGATTGCTGCGGTGGTGTGGATGATGCGCCAGGGACCTGCTTCGACCGAACTGGGTCAATCGATCACACTGATTGATCCGGATAATCCCAACATCATCATTTCAGACACGATGCCGCCGATCGGCAATGAAACCTCGTCAGTCGACGAGGTTGAGCCTGTCACCGCAGTGGCGCCCGTATCTTCGATCAGTGATGGATCGCCGCAGCTGCCGGAAGTTGTGCCGGCAGTGCCTGCCGGGCCGGTGGGCACCACCTTGCAACTCGAATTCAATTCCTTGTCCTGGGCCCGAATCGAGGATGCGACTGGGAAGTCTCTGTTATCCGGCGTGATTGCCTCGGGTGAGACCAAGGTGCTGGATGGCAAGCCGCCTTATTCTGTGTTCCTGGGCAATGCACCTGGTGTGACGGTCAAGTTTGGCGGCATTGATATCGACGTGAGTCCACATACCAAGGCTAACTCGACAGCGCGCTTCAGCGTTCCCGCCGCTGGCAGCTAAGCTGATGGTTTGTTCATAGTGGCCATGAAGGCGCAGCACCAGATCGAGCGGCGGATCTCGCGACAGATCAAAGTGGGTCGCGTGGCGGTTGGCGGAGATGCGCCGATCTCGGTGCAGACCATGACCAATGCCGATACCGAAAATGTCGACGCAACGGTCGCGCAGATTCAGGCGGCGATGAAAGCCGGCGCAGACATGGTGCGAGTCTCGACTCCGACAATCGCGGCTGCCGAAGCTTTCGGCAAGATCAAGAAGGCGGTGGGCGACGTTCCCTTGATCGCCGATGTGCACTTCAACTATCGTTGCGCCCTAAAGGCCGCCGAAATGGGCGCAGACTGCCTGCGCATCAATCCCGGCAATATTGGCGCTGATCACAAGGTGGCTGAGGTGATTGCCTGCGCTCGTCATCACGGCATTCCGATTCGTATTGGCGTCAATGCCGGTTCACTCGAAGCCGAACTTCAGGAAAAATATGGCGAGCCCAATGCAGATGCACTGGTCGATTCCGCTCTGCGCCATATTGAAATTCTCAAGAAACACAACTTTGAAGACTTCAAGGTTTCGCTCAAGGCCAGTGAAATTTTCATGACGGTGAAGGCCTATCGCAAGCTGGCTACATTGATTGATCAGCCGCTGCATCTGGGCATTACCGAGGCCGGCGGGCAGCGTGCCGGCAGTGTGAAATCTTCAATCGGTCTGGGCATGCTGCTTGCTGACGGCATTGGCGACACCATTCGCATATCACTCGCGGCCGACCCGGTGGAAGAAGTGAAAGTGGGCTGGGATATTCTCAAGTCACTTCACCTGCGTTCTCGCGGTGTAAATCTGGTGGCTTGTCCGAGTTGTTCGCGGCAGAACTTTGACGTGATCGGTGTCGTCAACGAACTCGAATCGCGCTTCGACGGCCTTGAGAAGCCGATCAATCTTGCAGTGATTGGTTGCGTCGTCAATGGGCCGGGCGAGTCTCGGGAAGCGGCCATCGGCGTCGCCGGTGGCTATCCGAACTCGATCTATGTTGATGGCAAGATTGCGCACAAAGTACACAACGATCAGTTGGTCGACACCATTGAAAAGCTGGTGCGCGCGCGCCTGGCTGCAGGTGAGCCGGTTTGAGTAAAATTCAGTCGATTCGCGGTTTCAACGATATTTTGCCTGCTGACTCTGCGCTGTGGCAGCACCTGTTCGATACCGCACGGACATTATTCGAGGCTTATGCTTATCGCGAGATTCGGGTGCCACTGGTTGAGAGTACGGCCCTGTTCAAACGCGCGGTGGGCGAGGTCACCGACGTCGTCGAAAAAGAGATGTACGCCTTTGAAGACCGCGGCGGCGAACCGATCGCGCTGCGCCCTGAATTTACCGCCGGCATCGTTCGCGCTGGCATTCAGAATGGTCTGTTCCACAACCAGCAACAACGTCTCTGGTGTGCGGGGCCGGTGTTCCGCTACGAGCGGCCACAGGCTGGACGCTATCGCCAATTCCATCAGCTTGATGTAGAAGCGTACGGCCTCAGCGGCCCCGATGTGGATGTCGAATTGATCGCCATGTCCGCGAGACTCTGGAAAGCGCTGGGCTTCCAGAACCTGCGCTTGGAAATCAATTCTCTTGGCGGTCCCGATACGCGCGCCCGCTACCGCAGCGCGCTGATCGCGTTTCTAGAAAAATACGAGGCAGATCTGGACGAAGATTCCAGAAAACGTCTGCACAGCAATCCCTTGCGGGTTCTGGATTCCAAGGTTCCTGCTACTAGGGAAATTGTATCGAATGCACCGAGCATTCTTGATTATCTGGATGCCGAATCCGCTGAGCATCTGCAAGGTATGCAGCGCGGACTGCGCGATCTTGGAATCGATTTCCATCTCAACCCCCGCCTGGTCCGAGGTCTGGACTACTACACCCGCGGCGTATTCGAATGGATTACGCAGGACCTGGGGGCTCAGGGCACCATCTGTGCGGGCGGGCGTTATGACCTGCTGGTAGAGCAACTCGGGGGTTCGCCCACGCCTGCGGCAGGGTGGGCCTGTGGTGTCGAGCGTTTGGTTCTATTGCTACAAAAGCAGAACAATCAGTCACTTGAATCGAATGCCGATATTTACATCTGCCGTTTCGGGCAGCAGGGCGAACAGCAGGGCATCGTTCTGGCCGAACGCGTTCGCGACACATTGGGCACCCATGCGCGTGTTGCGATGAACGTCGGTGGCGGCAAGCCCGGCGCGCAGCTGAAGCGCGCCGATCGCTCGGGTGCCCGAATTGCTCTGCTCATTGGCGATGAGGAAGCCGCTGAGGGCACAGTTCAAGTAAAATTCCTGCGCGAAGATCGGCCGCAGGCGGTCGTTTCGCATTCCGCGCTTCCCGATGAACTGGCGATGATCTTCGCCGGTCAATTCATTTCTACGCAATAAAAAGTACGGCTCAAAACAGCATGGCGACGCATCTCGACGACGAAGAAGAGCTTCAGAAATTCAAGACCTGGTGGAAGGAAAACTGGCTTGCGCTGCTTGGCGGCTTGGTAGTGGGTTTCGGTGCGATCGGGGCTTGGGAGGGATACAAAAACTGGCATAGCGCTCGGGCCGAGACTGCGTCTCAGCTGTACGTCGAAGTGGCTAAGCATCTGGACGCCCAAGCGATCGACAAGGCCAAGCCGCTGGCAACTCAGTTGCGAAGGGAATATTCGGGCACTCCCTATGCATCGACTGCGGCTCTGGCCATGGCGCGGGCGCAGGTCGAAGCGGAGCAATTTGAAGAAGCCCTGATCAGTCTGAGCTGGGTGGTTAATCACTCAGAAGACGATGGCTTGGTCGACGTCGCCCGTCTGCGCAAGGCGCGCGTCCTGTTTGCGCAGGACAAACATGATCAAGCCCTGTCAGTGCTGGTGGACAATGTTGGTAGTTTCGCCAGCCTGTTCAGCGAACTGCGCGGCGATATTCAATTGGCAAAAGGTGATCGGGCCGCTGCGCGCGCCGCGTATGAAGAGGCGCTGGCCAAGGCCGGTTCTGATGCACGCAATCTCAATTTATTGCAACAAAAGCTGGACGACCTCGCGGTAGGTGCCGCCTCATGATGAAAATTGATTCCCCGCTGAAGCTTGGCTTGGCGGCTGTCGCCGCCCTGGCGATCACCGCTTGCGGTGGCAAGGAAAGTGTTCGACAACCCGCAGAATTGGTCGATATTACGAACTCCGCTGTCAAGCCACATAAAGTCTGGTCAGCACGTGCGGGCGATGGTAGCGAGGGTCGGGTCTCAGGGCTGCGCCTGCGCGCTGAATACGATGCACTCTATGTTGCCGATCGCGACGGCCGCATCTATGTTTACGGTTTGGACGATGGTGCCCTGCTGTGGAAGAAGGATACCGAGGCCCGAGTGTATTCTGGGCCGACCATTGCGGGTGCCACGATGTACGTCGGTACCCTCGATGCTGAAGTGATTGCACTCAAGCGCGCCGACGGCAGTGAACTCTGGCGCAGGAAGATGTCCAGCGAAGTGCTGGGGCCACCAGCAACGGAGGGCGATGTGGTTGTCGCCCGGACGGTCGACGGCCGTGTCTACGGATTAAGCGCAAGTGATGGCGAACGCGTTTGGAGTTTTGATCGTCTGGTGCCATCACTGGTCCTGCGTGGTAGCTCCGCGCCCCTGGTGATGGGTGGTAGAGCCTTCGTCGGCATGGATAATGGTCGCATCGTGAGCTTGAACGTCCGTGATGGCCAACCCCTGTGGGAACAGGTGGTCGCTGCGCCCAGCGGCAGAAACGAGCTGGAGCGCCTGGTCGACATCGACGCCGATCTGCTGCCGATCGGTAGCTGCATCATGGCGGCCAGTTTTGGTGGCGAAGTGTCCTGTCTTGAACCCGAAAGCGGTCAGATTCTCTGGCGGCGCGCCATTCGCAGCTATAACAGCATGTCCGCATCGGAAGACAAACTCTTCCTGACGGATGATACCGGCGTGTTGTGGGCGCTCGATCAGGGAAGTGGCGCGGCTGCATGGAAGCAGGAAGACCTGCTTTATCGTCGCCTGTCCGCACCCGCCTATTACAAGGGCTTTGTCGTGGTCGGTGATTTTGAGGGCTACTTGCATTGGATCGATGCGAATAGCGGCGAGTTGGTGGCCAGGTCGCGGGTAGGGTCCGATCCCATCATCGCCCAGCCAGTTGCGGGGGTGGACAAGCTCTTTGTTATGGGTTCCACCGGGCGTATTTCTGCGATCGATGTGCCGTCGGGAGCCCTGGCCTCGGCTCGATAGCGATCATGCAATCCGGCCTGCCTATCATCGTCCTCGTCGGCCGGCCTAATGTCGGCAAGTCGACCCTGTTCAATCGCCTGACCGGTACGCGCGACGCATTGGTCGCCGACTTCGCCGGTCTGACCCGTGATCGCCAGTACGGTTACGGAAACAATGATGGCCGTCGATTCATCGTCATCGACACCGGGGGCTTGATGCCCGAAGCCGGTGATGCGCTGGCGGCCCTGGCCGAGGAGCAGGCGCAGATTGCACTCAGCGAAGCCGACGATATTCTGTTTCTCGCCGATGGGCGAGACGGTCCGCAAGGCGCTGACCATGAAATCGCAAAGCTGCTGAGAAAGGCCGGCAAGCCGGTGCACCTGATCGTCAATAAAGCTGAAGGCATGAATCGCCAAGCAGTGGTCAGCGATTTTTATGCGCTCGGCGTTGGCGAGCCTATCGCCGTCTCCGCCCAGCATGGCGATGGGATTGCTGACCTCATGCAGGAGCTGCTGAGGAATACCCCGCTCGCCGAAGAAGCCGAAGAGTCGCTGGGCAATGATGAAATCCGCGTTGCCGTCATTGGCCGGCCCAATGTGGGCAAGTCCACGTTGATTAATCGTCTGGTGGGTGAGGAGCGAGTGGTCAGTGCTGATCAACCGGGTACGACACGCGACTCTATTCGCGTGCCTTTCGAATACGAGGGCAAGCCCTTCGTTCTGATTGATACGGCGGGTGTGCGTCGCCGTTCAAAAGTGAGCGAAGTGATTGAGAAATTTTCGATTATCAAGACGCTGCAGGCCATCGAACAGGCTCACGTGGTGATCGCGGTGGTCGATGCGCGTAATGATATCGGCGAGCAGGATGCGCGGTTGCTGGGCCTGATCGCCGAGCGTGGCCGGGCGATGGTGCTCGCCATCAACAAATGGGACAGTCTGGATCCGGACGTGCGAGACACGGTTCGTTATCAGGTGACTCTGAAGCTGCCGTTTCTGGATTTTGTTCCGGTTCATTTCACTTCCGCCAAGCACGGATCGGGGCTGGGCGAATTGATGATCGATGTGCAGCGCGCTTTCGAGAGCGCCACCGTCGACATGCCGACGCCGGAACTGACGCGTCTGCTTGAGCGTTTCGTGGATCGGCACAGTCCTCCGGCGGTATTGGGTCGGCGTATCAAGCTGCGCTACGCGCATCAGGTCGGCAGCAATCCCCCCAAGGTGCTTATCCACGGCAATCAGACCGACAAACTTCCGGGCGCTTATCGACGCTATCTGGTGAACGAATTTCGAGCCGCTTTCAAGCTCGTCGGTGTCCCACTGCAAGTCGAGTTCAAGACCGGCGAGAACCCGTTCGAGGGGCGAAAAAATGAGCTGAATCCGCGGCAGCTCAAGAAGAAGCGGCGTAATATGGATCGCTGGCGTTAAGCTGATTTTCTACTTTATCGGAATTACAGCTCAGCCCGCCGCTCGGCCGATGCCATCGGCGGCAGTTCGGGCGGTGCAGGACGATCTGCCGTACAAAGGGTGCTGGGCAATGGCCTGGCGCAGATGCGCGTAGTCTGCAAGCTGGAGCACGGCGCCGCGATAATGCAGCCCGAAACGATTCACGATCTCCACCGCTGCGCGAAAAATAGAACCGCCTGGTCCGCGGTCCTGAGCGGCGTTGCCGATCATGCGATGCTCGCCGTTAGCCATGTGGTAGATTACTTGAGCGATATACGCAGCGGCCTCGTTGCTGGCAACCGTTGTTGAGCTCGCGCGCGCTGCATCGACAATGGCATGAACACATTCGTGAATGACCACGGCCTGGCCGGAACGGGTCCCGAGATTCAGGTCTGGTGAGATCGTCAGCACATTCTCATCTGCGCCGTAGCTTGCGCTAGCCGCCTCCGGCAGCGTGCGGCTGCCGTTGACCTTGATGTGTCCGTTTTGGATCGCGCGCCGGATACGCGCGAAACCGTCACTATTGATGTGCAAGCCGCCGAGGCTGAAATTGATGCGGCTGACAGCGGCATTAGAAAGAATCTGGATGACTTCACTGTCATAGACCTGTTTGGCCGTCATGGCAGGGCCTCCGCTTTGCCGACAAGATCGGCGATTTGAAGAGTCTGTCCCGGTCGTTTCTCCGGTGCAAGCTCGCTTCGCTACTAAGCAGGACCGATAGTGACGGCTTTCACAAAATCGCCGCTTACGGCGGGAGCACGCTAACTCAGATCAACCCTGGGCCCGAAGCAAAAGCCAGTTCGAGCCAGACTCAGTCCACATACAGAGAACTGACCGACTCTTCCGCACTCACGCGACGGATCGTTTCAGCGAGCAGGCCGCCGATTGAAAGCTGTCGAATTTTGGGGCAAGCGGAAGCTGCAGGCGACAGCGGAATACTGTCGGTCACAACCAGTTCGTCCAGCCGGGAATTCATGATATTGCTCACCGCAGGGCCAGACAGCACCGCGTGGGTCACATAGGCCACGACTTTGACCGCACCGGCATCCTTGAGGGCGCCAGCAGCCTGACCCAGAGTGCCGGCGGTATCCACCAGATCATCGACCAGAACGCAGGTCTTGCCGCTGACATCACCAATGATGTTCATCACCTTGGCTTCGTTCGGTCGTGGACGGCGTTTGTCGATGATGGCGAGGTCGGCATCGTCTAGCCGCTTGGCCACGGCGCGGGCGCGCACCACGCCGCCGACGTCGGGACTGACGACAATCATATTTTCATGCTTCTGCCGCCAGATATCACCGAGCAGAACCGGACTGGCGTAGACATTGTCGACCGGGACATTGAAAAAGCCCTGGATCTGGTCGGCGTGCAGGTCCAGTGTCAGTACGCGGTCCGCGCCAGCACGACCGATCATGTCTGCGCAGACCTTGGCACTGATGGGCACGCGTGCACTGCGCGGGCGGCGGTCTTGGCGGGCATAGCCAAAATAGGGAACGACCGCGGTGATGCGCTGGGCAGAGGCTCTCCGTAGTGCGTCCAGCATCATCAGCAATTCCATGAAATTGTCGTTGGTCGGCGCACAAGTTGACTGGATGACGAACACATCCTTGCCGCGCACGTTTTCCATGATTTCAATCTGGACCTCGCCATCGGAAAACCGCCCGACTGTGGCTTTGCCCATCGAAATTCTCATGTAGTTGGCAATTTCCTGCGCCAATTGCGGATTGGCATTGCCGGTAAACAGCATCAAGGTGGATTCAGCCATCGGTCACATAGGGGGTTGTGGGCGAGAGAAAACCTGAAAACGCGTCTTTATCATTCGTCGTTCACGCCGCGGCGAGAAGGAGATACTTGAAGCTGATGCGTAAATGATGGCTGGGGTGCCAGGATTCGAACCTGGGAATGGCGGGATCAAAACCCGCTGCCTTACCACTTGGCTACACCCCAACTGCTGGACGCAAATTATAACCGCTGATCGCCGCCAACTTTCGCAAACATGTGATTTCTTCACGAGAAACTTGGCGTCGGGCCGCGCGAGCTTAGCCTGCTCGCAATCTGGTAAGTGGAGATTCGTTCAGGCCCCGTGCAATAAAGCTGCTCCAGCCTGCTGGCATCGCCGCGCGCGCCATCAAGGCTTCCGGGCGCGATGCAAATGCGGCAAACACCGAGGCGCCCGTTCCTGACATGCGAGTCGGTGCGAATTTGCCCAGACAGCGCATGGCTTCATCGACCAAGGGGTAGCGCGCGCGGCTTACAGGCTCACAATCATTACGCGTGACCGAACCGGCGCGGAACTGCCGTGCGGTGATTCGCGGCGTATCGCGCCGTAATTCTACAGCTTCGAAAATTTCTGAAGTGCTGATGTGTACCGGCGGTGTGAGTACCAGAAACCAGGGCTCGGGTAGGGTCAGCGCGGTGAGGCGCTCTCCGATTCCTTCGGCAAAACTTGCCTGTCCATGAATAAAGATGGGTACATCCGCGCCGATTTTCAGGCCCAAGCTGCAAAGCTCATCTCGCGTCAGCCCGAGATTCCACAGTCGATTCAGTGCCATCAGTGTGGTCGCGGCATTGCTCGAGCCACCACCCAGACCCGCACCCATGGGCAGACGCTTGTCGATGCGGATATCCGCACCCAAGCCACAGCCGCTGGCTTTGCTCAACAGTCGGGCTGCCTGGACCGCCAGATCCTGATCCTGACTGACGCCTTCGAGTTCAGTCTCGCGCTGACAGATGCCGTCACCGCGCGGGCGGAAAAACAGCGTGTCGCCATGATCCAGAAACTGGAACACCGTTTGCAGCTCGTGATAGCCGTCGGCCCTGCGGCCGAGCACGTGTAGAAACAAATTTATCTTGGCCGGCGCGGGCCATGGAAATTCGTGGGTCAGCGGGACTTCTGCGGGTCTTGGGAGCATATGCGAGGGTTTAAGGGCTTATGGCCGGTGCCGCCTCAGGGAGCTTGCTCCAAGCATCGGCCAGAACCAGTATGCGATTGTCGCCGGACGTCGCCTCAATGCGACGAGGTAAATCAAAGCGGCCTGCGGCACGATAATCGGGATAATCGAGTTGCCAACCATTCTGGGTAATTCTAAGTGCTCTGCCCTGAGGGTCGAGCAGCATGTCGTAATGTGTATCGGGCGCCGGCAGGCCCAGAGCCCACCAGCGCAGACCCGTGACCGGCAGGCGCACACCCAGAGCTTGTTCGAGCCAGGCCTCAGGATCGGTTGTGGTGCGCGAGACCTCTTCCCCGGTCCGCACGCTGACCACATATTGATTGCCTTCGAGCATGGTCGCGCGGGCGCCAAAGGGGCCGGCGACGCGCATCTGGAATTGTCCATTCTCATGCTGCTTCCAGTGCAGGTCCGCCTTGAATCCAATGGCACCGCTGGCGACCCGACCGCTAACGGTGAAGCTCGAGACGGGCGCCAACTGCGCGACGCGCGCTTGCCATTTGGCGAGTAAGGCCTGGCTCGGTGGCTCGGTGCCGCTTATCTGCGGACGCAAAACTGCGCAGCCAGAGAGCACCGCAGCTAAGGCGGCAGAGGCGAAAATGCGCAGCATGACTAGCGTGTCAGGCGATTAAGCGCTTCAAGCACTGCCGGGTGATCCGGGTCCCGAATCAGGGCTTTGTCCCAGACCGCCCTGGCCTTTTCGTGCTCACCCAGAGTCCACAGGACTTCGCCAAGGTGCGCGGAGATTTCTGGGTCCGGGGCTTTGGCAAGGGCGTCCTCGAGATAACCGAGCGCTTCTTGAGCTTTGCCTAATTTAAAAAGGACCCAACCTTTGCTGTCGATCACAGCGGCATCGTCAGGTGCAAAATCCAGGGCTGCCCCAATGAGTTTGTGTGCTTCCTCATAGCGATCTGTATTCACCGTCAGCATATAGCCGAGTGCGTTCAATGCACGCCCGTCTTCGCCATCCTGCGCAAGGATCGCGAGCAGGTCTGCTTCGGCCGCTATGAAGTTGCCACTACGTTCATGCACCAGAGAGCGTCCATACAGGAGATCCGTGTCATTGGGCCGATCGGCAAGGGCTTCGTCATAGACCGCCAGAGCCTGTGCATGGAGCTTGGCGTTCATGAGTATTTCGGCTTCAGCCAGAATCAGGCGTGGCTCCAGCGGTGGATAGCGTCGGCGCAGATTCCTGAGCTCGGCGCGCGCCTCGTCCACGCGGCCCATGGCCGTCATCACTGTCGCCTGACGTACGGCCGATTCAATGGCTAGGGTGCCGGTGCGCACATCCCGGTAGTGGCCCAAGGCTTTCTCGTACTCTCTGCGGGCTTCGGCAATGCGACCCAGTTGGTAGTGCGCGTCCGAGCTATGTTCATCGTCTTTGGCCAGCGGCGTGAACATTTTTTCCGCTTCATCGAGCTGACCATCACTAAAAGCCATGACCCCGAGCGCGTATCTTGCGTCATCATTCTCGCTATCCAAGCTGAGCGCCTGAGCAAATTGGGTGCGCGCAGCCTCGCGGCGACCCGATTCCAGCAGCAGTCTTGCAAAGGCCATGCGCACTTCGACGCGCTCATCACCTTTTGCTCTGGCCAGCAGCGATTCTATTTCCCGGTCCGCTTCCGAAATTTTGTCCGATCGCACCAGCACGCCGGCCAGCAGCAGGCGATAGTCATTGGAGGACGGTTTGATCGCAATTGCCCTGCGTGCAGATATCTCCGCTTCGCCGTGCTGCTGCAGGCGTAAGGCAATCAGGGCGCGCGCGTAGTGCGCGCCACTGAGCTTGGGGTACAAGGACACCAGTCGATCGAAGATGTGGAGGGAGGCAGGGCGGGGCCTGGGGTCGGAGCTCAGTACCAGTGCCGCGTGACGAAAGCCTTCACTCTTGCCGCCGGGGTGACCCTCGATCATTTCAAGACAATGCTGGTAAGTCTGCTCGACGTCGCCCTGAGCAAGCGACATGCGGGCCAGGACCTCACGTGCATCCAGCGCGTTGGGTTCCAGCGCCAGCCACGCCTGAGCTGCTCGTTCGGCCAAAGAGGCATTATCGGCACGCAGGGCCAGTTGGGTGGTGCGGCGCGCCAGATCGACATCAGGGTAGTGCTCCAGCGCCCTCAGAAACGCCTCTGCGGCCAATTCAGGCTGTTCCCGACCCGCGGCCATTTCGCCAGCCATGATGTGAAATTCGGCCTGCATCCTTTGCCGACGGGTCTCGGCATTGCCCTCGCGCGCAGCCTGGCCGGCCTCGTCGGCCGCGGGCGCCCTGAGCGCTTCGTCCTGTGCATCCTCGGCTGCAAATGCGCAGAAGAGAGGTGCGGAGGTCAACATGAGCACCACAAGAAGAAAATTTCTGGAGGCAATGGGCACTGAAAAAGCCTGTAGAGGACGGTCGTGGGACCCGTATATGGTACAGCGGTTCCGCTACGCAGCCGATGGGCATTTGAGTGCTGGGTCTCATATCGTCGAAAATAGGGTGCAGGTTCCGCCTATCCAGCGGAGCTAACGAGAAAGCGATGGCCGTTATTACTTTAGGGCTTAGCCATCACAGCGCGCCGGTGTCGGCACGCGAACGATTGGCTTTTACCGATGCCGAGATGCCGGCGGCCTTGACGCGGCTGCGCGCCGTTGACGGCGTTCAAGAGGCAGCGATCCTTTCTACCTGTAACCGTACCGAAATTCTCACGGTCGTAGAGCCGGACATCGCGCCATTGCTGATTCAGTGGTGGCAGCGGGAATTACAGGCGCCGGACGGTCTGATCGAACAGTTCGTCTATACCCATCGCGACCAGGCTGCCGTCCTGCACAGTTTGAGGGTGGCCTCGGGTCTGGATTCGATGGTCGTCGGGGAGCCGCAGATCCTCGGCCAGATGAAGACCAGCTTTGCCCTGGCTCAGGAGTCGCACGCGCTCGGTCCTGTCCTGTCGCGGCTGTTTCAACATGCGTTCGCAGTCGCCAAGGTGGTTCGCTCTCGCACGCAGGTCGGAGCGCATCCGGTGTCAGTGGCCTATGCGGCGGTACAGATGTCACGGCAGATTTTTTCGGATCTGAAAGATCAGACTGCATTGCTGATCGGGGCGGGCGAGACGGTCCAGCTCATCGCCCGGCACCTACGCGGGCAGGGCATCGACCGCATCATCGTGGCCAATCGCAGTCTGGAGCGGGCCACCCAGCTGTCGCGCGAGGTTCACGGCTACGCTATTGCTTTGAGCGATTTGCCGGCCTATCTGGGTGATGCGGACTTGGTGGTCTCTTCGACGGCTGCGCGCGAGCACATCGTTGAACTGCCCGCCATGAAGCTGGCGCTGAACAAGCGCCGTCGCAAGCCGGTCTTCATGATTGATCTGGCTGTGCCCAGAGATCTGGATCCACGCATTGGCGACCTCGAAGATGTCTATCTCTACACTCTGGACGATCTTCGAAACGTTATTGCCACTAATCTGGAAGCGCGTGCCGAAGCTGCTCTACAGGCCGAGGTGCTGGTGGAAAGTTATGCGGGCGAGTTTGCGCGCTGGTTGGAGAGTCGTGACGCTGGCCAGGTCATTCGGGTCTTGCGCGAACAGGCCAGAGGTCATCGCGACGAGGTTCTGGCCAGGGCGCAGCGCAAGCTCGCTGCCGGTGTTCCGGCCGAAGAGGTGATGAAATATGTGGCCAATACCTTGAGCAACAAATTGTTGCACGCGCCGAGTCACAGTCTGCGCAACGCCGACAGTGTGGAGCAGGCCATGCTGGTTAGTGCTGTGCGCAAATTGTATGAACTACCTGACGAGGACGCGTCATGAGGGGACGAATTGCCACGCGCAGGCATTAGCGAGGCTTTTCCGGAAATTCCTCGGTATGCAGACCTGAAGTCTGCAAGCTTGTTTCTTGTTTCGCTAAGTTCGGACTTTATCTGAAAAAATGCTCCCCTCACTCATTGAAAAGCTCGAAGGCATGGTCGAGCGCCGCCAGGAAATCGAAGCGGAATTGTCTTCTGCAGAAGTGGCAAGTAACGCGGATCGATTTCGCAGGTTGTCCCAGGAGTACGCTCAGCTGGGTCCGGTGGCGGAGAGTTTTCGGTCCTGGCGCAGCACTGTGGTGGAGATTGAAGATCTGGAGGTCATGCTCAGTGACGACGATACGGATGTGCGCGACATGGCCGAGTCCGAGATCAGCGCTGCCGAGGCGCGCAAGGAGGTTCTGGAAAAGGAGCTTCGCGGCTATCTGGTTCCGACAGACCCGATGGACTCGAGCAATGTGTTCCTCGAAGTTCGTGCGGGCACCGGCGGGGACGAGGCCGCCATATTTGCTGGCGATCTGTTTCGCATGTATAGCCGTTATGCGGAGAGCCGTGGCTGGGAGATAGAGCTGCTGTCAGAGAGCGAAGGCGAGCACGGCGGCTTCAAGGAGGTCATCGCACGTATTGTTGGCTTCGGTGCCTATAGCGAGCTGAAATTCGAGTCGGGCGCACATCGTGTACAGCGCGTGCCCGAGACTGAGGCACAGGGTCGAATCCATACCAGTGCCGCGACGGTCGCGGTGCTGCCTGAGATTCCAGAAACCGAGAGCGTGGACATCAAGGCTTCAGATTTGAAGGTGGATACCTATCGTGCCAGCGGTGCGGGTGGGCAGCATGTCAACAAGACAGACTCAGCGATTCGCATTACTCATTTGCCCACCGGCGTGGTCGTCGAATGTCAGGAAGAACGGAGTCAACACAAGAATCGGGCCAAGGCCATGGCTTTATTGGCCTCGCGCCTGCTAGCTGCGGAACGCAATCAGCAACAAAGCGAAATGGCCGCCACCCGCAAGGCGCTGGTGGGCAGTGGTGATCGTTCAGAGCGGATTCGCACCTACAATTTTCCGCAGGGGAGGGTCACCGATCACCGCATCAATCTGACGCTTTATCAGTTGGATAAAATCATCCAGGGTGAACTGGAGCCGGTGATACAGCCGCTATTGGCCGAATATCAGGCAAGTCTGCTGGCAGAGCTGGGAAATCATTGATATGACGCTTGCAGAACATCTGCAAGCCGCGAGCCAGCGCCTGTCTGCGGTCTCGGATAGCGCACGCGCCGACGCCGAATTGATTCTTGCGCATGTGATGAACTGTTCGCGCGCTGCGCTTTATGCAAGAGACGACGATGAAGTTGGCGCTGACCGTGCGCTTGCTGTCGATGGACTGATCAGCCGGCGTGCGCAAGGTGAGCCGATTTCTTATCTGATCGGCAGTCAGGGTTTCTGGAATCTAGAGCTGGCTGTTTCAGCGGATGTGCTGATTCCAAGGCCAGAAACCGAAACTCTGATCGAGTGGATTGTCGAATTGGAGCGCGAGCAGACGACGCAGTCAATTCGACTGGTGGATATGGGAACCGGCAGTGGCTGTATTGCCTTGAGCATTGCCAGAAATTTGAGCAAGGCCAGCGTTATTGCAACCGATCTGTCCCAGGCCGCATTGGAATGCGCGCGCCAGAACGCCCTTCAATTGCAAATTACCGCGATCGAATTCGCGCAGGGCAGCTGGTTTGAGGCGCTGAGCAAATACGAGGGTCAGAAATTCAATTACATCGTCAGTAATCCCCCCTATATCGCCGAAGGTGATCCACACTTGGCGCAGCTGAAATTTGAGCCGCGCCAGGCGCTGGTATCGGGCAAGGATGGACTGGAAGATTTGCGCGCCATCATCGCTGGAGCGCCTAGATGGCTACAGCCCGGTGGAAGGCTCATGGTGGAGCACGGCTTTGAGCAGGGCGAAGCGGTACGAGAGTTATTTGCGCAAAGCAAATATGCAGCGATTCAGACCCGGCGTGATCTGGGCGGTCGTGATCGTGTGACGGCAGGGCAGTCGCTGTGAATTCACTCGACCGCTACGCCCGGCAAATCTCTGTGCGTGAGATCGGCGTCAATGGCCAGCAAGTCCTTAGTGATTCCTCGGTGCTGATCGTGGGACTCGGTGGTCTGGGCAGCGCGGCGGCCCTGTATCTGTCCGGCGCGGGTCTCGGGCGCTTGGCCCTCAGTGACTTTGATCGTGTCGCGCAGAATAATCTGCACCGTCAGGTGCTTTATCGACAGGTGCAAGTGGGTCAGCGCAAACTCGAAGCAGCGGCCGAGCAGCTTCGCGCGCTGAATTCGGATTGCCAGATTGGCTTGCTGCCCGGTCCCTTGGATGGGCAAAACCTGCAGGACGCGGCTGCGCAGGTCGATGTGGTTCTCGACTGCACGGATAATTTCCCGACGCGATTTGCGATCAACCGCGCCTGCGTATCAGCGCGCACGCCCCTGGTTTCAGGGGCGGCCATTCGTATGGAAGGGCAGCTCGCGGTATTTGATCTCGCGCGTGGCGGCGCCTGTTACGCCTGCCTGTACCCGGCCGCCGGGGGAGAGCAGGAAAATTGCGAAGAGGCGGGTGTTCTCGGGCCGGTGGTAGGCACTGTGGGCGTTCGTCAGGCGCTTGCCACGCTTAAAATTCTTCTAGGTCTGGGCAACGATTTCGGAACGCTCTGGGTGTGGGATGCGTTGACGGACGCCTCCCGGCGCATGAGCATGTCGCGTGATCCTCATTGTCCAGTCTGTGGAAACCCTTTAAATGACAAATAATTCTGCTCTGGTCATGCCACGCAAGCTGGCCATTCTGATCCTTCACCAAGCGCAGCTTGCTCAGCCTGACGCCATCACAGGTCTGGTCGGTATAAAAGCCGGTCAGCCCAGCAGCTTCGTTCTCGGAAACGATGAGGCGGCACTAGAATCCAGAGACGAACGGCTATGGGCGCGGCTATGGTCCAACCCGACCTCGCCAGCGGTGCCGGATGCTGGACAGATTGCTGGTGGTGGGCTGTATCTGGTGATATCCCTGAACACAAAAGGTGTTCTGGAAATGCGCGCATGGGAGCTTCGCGAAGGCAAACCGCACGAGCGTGTGCTGACAATCCGGGATTAGAACAGGACAGGCCACGCTTGAAATGAGCACTTGATGAGCCAGGGCGACGGCGGCCTGCCTTCGCACCGCCGCATCTTTTCACTGGCCTGGCCCATCATTCTGGCCAATTGCACGGTGCCCTTGCTGGGGCTGGCCGATACCGCGGTAATTGGTAGAAGTGGGGATGCGCGGGCGCTCGCTGCGATCGCGTTGGGCGCACTGATTTTCAATTTTATCTACTGGGGCTGTGGCTTTCTGCGCATGGGCACGACCGGCCTGAGTGCGCAGGCCGCCGGCGAGGGTAATGAGGCCGAACTGCGCGCCACCCTGATGCGCGCCCTGATCATTGGCGCGGCCATCGGCATCATCGGTGTTGCCAGTCAGCACTGGATCATTCAGTTCTCACTGGGCCTGCTGAGTGCTGACGAAGGGGCCGAGGCTATCGCTGCGCAGTACATCGCGATCCGTATCTGGGGCGCGCCTGCCAGCCTTGCGACTTTCGCCATCATGGGCGCATTCATCGGTCTTGCGCGCAGCGATCTCTTGCTCAAAGTCCAACTCCTGCTCAATGGCTTGAATATCGTGCTGGACGTATTGTTTGCCGGCTTTCTGGGTTGGGGGGTCCAAGGCATCGCCCTGGGCACGGCGCTGGCGGAGTGGACTGCACTGCTCCTTGCCCTGTTTCTGGCCGTCCGCCTTTTTCAGCAACGCGGAGAAGATGGGCTTGTTCTGTTTGAATGGCCTCGAATCTTTCGCCGCCATGCCCTGTTGCGTAGTTTTAGTGTGAATCGGGATATTTTTCTGCGCACCTTGTTGATGCTGTTTGGCTTCGGCTGGTTCACCAATGAAGCTGCGCAGTTTGGCAACGTGACACTGGGCGCCAATCACGTTTTGTTGCAGTTCATTACTTTCAGCGCTTATTTGCTTGACGGCTACGCCAATGCCACCGAGCCTTTGATCGGGAATGCCGTGGGTGCGCGCAATGTGCGCCTGTTTGATCTGGCCGTACGGCGCTCGATGACCTTGGCCGGAGCCACGGCGCTAGTCCTAGCCATGCTCATCTATGGACTAGGGCCGTCGGGAATTCTGTTGCTTACGGATATTGAAGCGGTGCGGGAGCTTGCCAGAACCTTTCTGCCATACAGCGCAGCCTATGTCCTGCTCGCTTTTGGTGCGTTTCAGCTCGACGGCATTTTTATCGGCGCCACGCAGACGCGCGATATGCGAAATGCCTCCGTCATTTCCCTCGGCGCGTTTCTATTGGCCTCGTGGCTGTTGACGCCCCGCTGGGGGAATCATGGTTTGTGGCTGGCGATGATCATCTATGTGGTGGCGCGCGCTGCTGCGTTGATGATTTACTTTCCGCGTCTAAGGGCCAGAGTGCGTGAATGAAGAGGGGGCTCAGAGAATGAAATCTGCCGGTACCGATGTGAACTCGGTGAAAATTGCTGCGTGGGCGGACCAGGCTCAGCTGATTTCAGCTCAGGCATTCGCACCCGGCGGGGTGGTGATAGGCGAGCAACCCATCGCGTTTGTGAAAATCGAGCCGGAACAAGATGAGCAGGGCCCGTGGATCCTTCTCGACTCGATTCTACGCAGTCCCGCAGTACTGAAACAGGTCATCGATGCTGATCTGAATCACACGTCATGGGAGCTGGGCAGGGCCGATATCGACACGGTCAAGCAACTGTCGATGCGATACAAAAAGAAACCGAAGAAAATCCGGCAGTTGTATCAACAGGTGGCAGCCAACAATATTCGTTACAAAGCATCATCGATTCTGGGATATGGAATCTGGCCGATGTTGAGTCGGTCCAACCATTCCTGCGCGCCCAACACCCGTCTCGTAGCTTTGAAAAATGAACATCTGGTGGAGCTGTTGCTGGCGACGCGCGCAATCGCCCCTGGTGAGCCGATTTGCTGGAATTATTTTTCGGACGAGGCCTTTACCCGACTGGACTGGCAGGAGCGGAATCGGCGGCTCCTTCATGATTTTCAGTTTATTTGCCGATGCACGCGCTGTGAGTTCGAAAGGCCGGGGACATTTGACACACTGACGAAGACGCAACAGATTGCCTTGCTCAGCGCTCGGACGGATTGAATCAGGCACCCGCATCCGCGTCTCGTCGCTATCGCGTCTCGTCGCTATCGCGACTCAATGACGGAAGTGGCGAACTCCAGTGAACACCATGCTCATGCCGGCCTCATCGGCGGCGGCAATCACTTCGGCATCTCTCATCGAGCCGCCAGGCTGTATGACAGCAGATATTCCTGCTGCTGCTGCCGCGTCTATACCATCGCGGAAGGGGAAAAATGCGTCCGAGGCCATCACCGAGCCGCGTACTTCCAGCTTTTCATCCGCCGCTTTGATGCCGGCAATTCTAGCTGAGTAGACACGGCTCATTTGTCCGGCACCGACGCCGATGGTCTGGCCGTTCCTGGCGTAAACAATGGCATTGGACTTAACGAACTTGGCAACGCGAAAGGCAAACAGCAAGTCATCGATTTCCTGCTGTGTGGGCTTGCGCTTGCTGACGATCTTGAGATCATCGCGCGTCACCACGCGATGATCGCCGCTTTGAATCAGCAGGCCAGAGCCGATGCGCTTGATGTCGCGCCGGTTGTGTCCATCGCCCGCCGGAATTTGCAGTACGCGCACATTGGTTTTTGCTGCGGTCACTTCCAGCGCTTCATCTTCGATGGCCGGTGCGAGTATCACTTCGACAAACTGACGTTCAACAATGGCGCGCGCGCTGGCGGCATCCAAGGGTCTATTGAAAGCGATGATGCCGCCAAAGGCAGACGTGGGATCGGTTGCGTAGGCCAGTTCATAAGCCGAAAGCGCATCTGTTGATACCGCAACACCGCAGGGATTGGCGTGTTTGACGATCACGCAGGCCGGTTCCGAAAAGCTGCGTACACATTCCCAGGCGGTGTCGGCATCCGCCAGATTATTGAAACTCAGTTCCTTACCCTGCAGTTGTTTGAACGTCGACAGCGTGCCTGGCTGTGGATGCACGTCACGATAAAAAGCGGCGGCCTGATGCGGATTTTCACCGTAACGTAAGTCCTGCACTTTGACGAAATTGTAATTCGCCTGTGACGGAAATTCCTGGCGCTCGCCTTTCGAGTTGACCGCTGAGAGGTAGTCGCTGATGGCAGCATCGTATTGCGCGATACGATTGAAAGCCGCAATCGATAGTGCAAAGCGAGTGGTGTCGCTCAGCACGCATCCGCGGCTGAGCTCTTCCATAGCGGCCGAGTATTGAGACGGGTCGCTGAGAACGGCGACGTGGCGCCAGTTCTTGGCAGCGGAGCGCACCATGGCCGGGCCGCCAATATCTATGTTTTCAATGGCATTTTCCAATGTGCAGTCAGGTTTGGCCACCGTCGCTTCAAAGGGGTAGAGATTAACCACGAGCAGATCGATCGGGGCAATATCGTGTGCCTCCATCAGCGCGTCGTCCGTGCCGCGGCGACCCAGCAATCCCCCATGAATCTTTGGATGCAGGGTCTTCACGCGGCCATCCATCATCTCGGGGAATCCGGTGTGCTCCGACACTTCCCTGACGTCCAGACCGGCCTCGCGCAGGGCGCGAAAAGTACCACCTGTGGAAATTAGTTCAACACCGAGTTGGGTCAGGGCGCGGGCCAGTTCAATCAACCCGGTCTTGTTGGAGACCGAGAGTAGTGCGCGGCGAATCATTGGACGGGTTTCTTCCGGTTTGGCGCCGTCGTCAGCGCACTTTTTTACTGTGAATCGGTTGGCTGATTCGAGACAGAACTAATATTGTGTTGTCTCAATTTTTTGCGCAGCGTCGCGCGATTCAGGCCGAGCACTTCGGCAGCGCGAGATTGATTGTGGCCACAGTAACGCAGCGTGGCACGCAATAAGGGCGGTTCAATCTGCGCAAGGATCGTGGTGTACAGCTCTTCGGGCCGATGCCCGTTGAGGTTGCCAAAGTAGCTGTCGATTGATTCGGCAACGGATTGGCTTAGCGATTTGCACTCTGAATTTTTCTGAGCCGACATTTGGGTGTTGCCCTGTCAGCGAAATCGACGAGCGTCGAGATCGCGCGCTAACGAAATTGGGGCGCAATGATAGCGTCAACCGTGTGTGTGAAAAAAGAGCTGTGCTCGAAAAAAATTGATTGACATTGCAGACACCCAACTGCCGCAGTCAGTTGCAATGATCTGTTGATCTAATTTCGCAAGCGACCGAGCACACGTGTCCATCCTTCGCGCGAAGCATCGGCTTCAAAATCAATATAGTCCTGATACGCCGCCCGGACTTCTTCTGCCTGACTGTCGAGCAATCCGGCGAGGACGATGACCCCGCGGGGTTTCAAGCGCTTGCACAGTTCAGGTGCCAGGTCGATCAACGGCCGCGCCAGTATGTTTGCAAAGATGACGTCGACTTGTATTTGCGGCGGAGCGGCATCGTGGTCCAAGGCAGTCAGGCCGTGTAATACATGATTGCGCCGGGCGTTGTCTTTACTGGCGATGATTGCCTGAGGGTCAATGTCGAAGGCGGTGCAGTGAGCGGCGCCCAGTTTGAGTGCGGCGATACCGAGTATGCCGCTGCCACATCCGAAATCCAGCACGCGCAGCCCTTCCATCGGGTGCTCGGCCATCCATTCCAGGCACAGCGCGGTACTGGGGTGTGTACCGGTGCCAAACGCGAGCCCAGGATCCAGAATGACGGTGACGCAGCCGGGTTCGTCGACGCGTTTGGCTTCGGGACAGACCCAGAGGCGCTGAGCAAATTTCATGGGTGGGCAATTTTCCAGCCAGACACGTACCCAGTCCTGATCCTCGAGAATCTCCGGTACCAAATCAAGAGAAGCGCCATCCGGCAGGTTTTCTCGCAGATTCGATTCGATATTCAGTGTGTCTGCATCGGGCTCGAACAGGCCGATGACAATCGTTGCAGGCCACAGAGGGGTCTCACCAGGCCCTGGCTCCAGCACCGGCTCGTCGGCCGCATCAATCAGGCTGACACTGAGGGCGTCACTGGCCAGCAGAATCTCCTCGGCGAACTCCGGGTGGGCGGAAGCAACACGAATCTGCAGAAAAGCCATGGGCGAACTGGGCGAGAGAAAAGGGGCGCACAGCTTGCATTCTTTCTGGCTCTGCCGCCAAGCCCCGTACAATCGCGCGCCCCGAAACGTTCCCTGACCCGTCTCAAATGCGTTCCAACCCCTATAGCACCGAGGCTCGTGCGAATCTGCGACTCGCGCTACCCCTGATTGGCGCTCAGCTGAGTTTCGTCAGTGCCGCGACGGTGGACGCGATCTTTGCCGGTCGTCTCGGGGCCCGCGAACTGGCCGCAGTAGCGGTGGGGAGCAATGCCTGGTTCATGGTGTTCGTCCTGTTCATGGGCATCAGCATGGCGGTGTCACCGATTGTTGCACACCGCCTAGGCGCCGGACGCAGTCCGCAGGATATCGGGGGCTTCCTGCGCGGCGCATTTCTGATCGCAATACTACTGGGGCTGGCGTGGACATCGATCATGTTCCTGACCGGCCCGCTGATCCTGAGTTTTCTCGATCTGGATGCCATCACCCACAGTATGGCAAGTGATTATCTCAAGACTCTTGCCTGGACCGGCTTGCCCTTCACTCTGTGTTTTTTTCTGCGCAACGGGGCCGAAGGCCACAGCCTGATCAAGGTGCCGCTCATCGCCGGAATCATCGGCCTGATGGTCAATGCCGGATTTGACTGGCTGCTGATGTACGGGCATTGGGGCTTTCCGGCGATGGGACCCGAAGGCTGTGGCTGGGCCACGGTCATTTCCGGTTGGGCCATGGTGGCGGTATATCTCGGGTTTTACCGCGGCCTGGCACCGCTCAAGGCTCTGAATCTTGCAGGCGGCCCCTGGTTGAAGCTGGAATCGCAGCATCTGGAAGTGCTCAGACTGGGGCTGCCGATCGCCGCCATGCTGACCGCCGAGGCCTGGCTGTTCAGTATTGGCAGCCTGATGGTGGCGCGCTTTGGTGCCGACCTGATGGCAGCCCATCAGATCGCGATCAACTTCGCCGCGCTCTGCTTCATGGTGCCGACAGCCATTGGCATGGCCACCACCGTGCGGGTGGGCCTCGCCGCCGGCGCGGGGGACCAGATCGGCGTGGCCTTGCGTGGAAGGGTGGGCATTCTGATGGGGCTTGGCTTTGCCTGCTGTTCAGCGACGCTGATGGCTCTGGCGCCGGGCCTGATCGTCGCCGTGTATACCGATGTCGCGCATTTGGCCGAACCGGCCGTCCACTTCCTCGCATTTGCGGCCCTGTTCCAAGTCTTTGACTGCATTCAGGCCACTTCCAATGGCGCGCTGCGCGGCGTCAAGGACAGCTATGTTCCTATGCTGATTACGCTGGCCGCGTACTGGTTTGGTGGCATGCCCCTGGCCGCAGGTCTCGCTTTTGGGCTTGAAATGGGTCCCAGCGGCATCTGGTGGGGTTTTGTCTTTGGGCTAGGCTTGGCTGCTGCTGGACTCTGTACCCGATTCCTGCGGCGTGGTCAGCGTTTGGCGGCTCAGGCGCGGGAGGCGCAAGATAAGGCCCCCCGCAACTTCGACTGAGGCGCACATCATGAGCTTGCAACTAGGCGATATCGTTCCCGACTTCGAGGCGCAGACCACAGAAGGTCCGATCAAATTTCATGACTGGCTTGGCCAGAGCTGGGGCGTGCTGTTCAGCCACCCCAAGAACTACACCCCGGTTTGTACCACCGAGTTGGGCTACACCGCCAAGCTCAAGGAGGATTTCGACAGGCGTGGCGTCAAGGCCATCGGTCTGTCGGTTGACAAGCTGGAAGATCATCATGGATGGAGCAAGGATATTGAAGAGACTCAGGGCGCGGCGCTGAATTTCCCGCTCATCGCCGACGCCGACCGCAAGGTCGCGAGTCTCTACGGCATGATCCACCCCAACGCCAGCGACACAATGACCGTGCGCAGCGTGTTCGTGATTGATCACAACAAAAAATTGCGCATGTCACTGACATACCCCGCCAGTACAGGCAGAAATTTCGATGAGATCTTGCGCGTGATTGATTCACTGCAATTGACCGACAAGTTCAAGGTCGCCACCCCGGTCAACTGGGTTCAGGGCGAAGATGTGATTATTGTCCCTGCCGTGAGTAACGAAGAT
>JBFJJV010000023.1:0-27262 GCA_041635265.1 Panacagrimonas sp. | reverse complement strand
TGTGCCCCCTCGTCTGCCCAGCGCTGGGCGACACTGACCGGGTCGTTAGAGAAGACGGTGACATCGTCCATGCGGCCCTGGCGTAGACGCACGCACTGGCCATTCTTGAGATCAATCGCGGGGATCAGCAGCATCGGGCTAACTGTTGAAAATGAGTGAAAGGTAATTGTGGTGGGCACCAGGCCCAGCACAGGAAGAGCGTTGCGCAGAATCGGCCACTGTGCCTGAATGTGTAGCTGATGGGCAAACCCCGCAGAAAGTGCGCGCCTTCATGCCTGGCTGTCCCACTGAGCGAAGTTGGAGAGCAAGCGCAGTCCGGCCCCCTGACTCTTTTCAGGGTGAAATTGCACCGCGACCAGATTGTCCTTGGCGATGGCGCAGGCAAAGTTGTCGCCGTACTCGCTTACGCCAATGACATGTTTGGCGTTCCGCGGCCGCGCATAGTAGCTGTGCACAAAGTAAAACCAGCTTTCGTTTTCAATGCCTTGCCAGATCGGATGGTCCTGGGTTTGCTTGACTCGGTTCCAACCCATATGCGGCACTTTAAGGCGATCGGTCTGTGAGCTCTGCACAGCATCGGGCGCGACCGGTTCTGGGTCAGGAAAGCGTAAAACCTCACCGGGGAAGAGCCCTAGCGCCTGTACACCGCCGTTCTCTTCGGAAGATTCCAGCATCACTTGCATGCCCAGACAGATGCCCAGCATCGGCTTGGATTGTGAGGCTTCCTGCACCAGATCGTTCAGTTCAAGGCGGCGCAATTCGTTCATGCAGCCCAGCACACCACCGACGCCGGGCAATACCAGCTTGTCGCAGCGCATGAGTTTTTCGGGATCAAACGAGACTTCGACACGTTGCGCGGCAGAAACCCGTTCAAGCGATTTGGCCAGGGAGTGCAGATTGCCCATGCCGTAATCAATGATGCCGATGACTTCCAACTAGCGATCCCTCCTGGGGCATGATTCCAAGTCGCCAGCCGGATGCGAAGTCGCATACGGTTCTGCGCGCCAACGTTGCGGCCGATATAAGGTCGGAAGATATTTCATCGAAATTGCGCGGCGCTTTAACCCAGGTCAACAGCCCTTAGAGCGACCCTTTGGTCGAGGGCATGGCATTGCCCATGCGCTCATCGGGGGTGCAGGCCATGCGTAAGGCCCGGCCAAATGCCTTGAAGATTGTCTCGGCGATGTGGTGGGCATTGCGTCCTCGCAGGGCGTCGACATGGATGGTCGCCTTGGCGTGATTCACAAAGCCCTGAAAGAATTCGCGAAACAGATCGACGTCGAATTCGGCGATGCGGGCGCGCGGAAATTCGACAAACCATTCCAGCCCGGGCCGACCGGACAGATCGAGCACAACGCGCGACAAGGCCTCGTCTAATGGCACATAGGCGTGGCCATAACGAGTCACACCCTTCTTGTCGCCCAGCGCCTGCTCAAAAGCCTGCCCCAGCGTGATGCCGATGTCTTCGACCGTGTGGTGCGCATCGATGTGCAGATCGCCCTTGGCGCTCACCGTCAGGTCGATCAGGCCGTGGCGTGCGACCTGATCCAGCATGTGATCGAGAAAGGGCAGGCCGGTATTCAGCTGCGACTTGCCCGAACCATCGAGATTGATCTCGACAGCGATGGTGGTTTCTTGTGTTTCGCGGGAAACACTGGATTTGCGGGCTGACATTAGGTTCGACTGCACTACGGGGCGGCAAGGATACCGGGAGAAGCGAGGGAATAGAACATATGAATTAAGCCCTTTGTCACTGCGCCTATGATTCAAGCCAGAAGGTGACCGGCCCATCGTTGGTCAGACTCACTTGCATGTTGGCCCCAAATTCCCCTTTGGCGACCGTGGGGTGTTGGCGCTGGGCGACGTCAACTATATGATTAAAAAGAAATTCAGCTAAGTCGGCTGGGGCCGCTTTGGAAAATCCTGGTCGAGTGCCATTGGCAGTATCCGCCGCCAGAGTGAACTGAGGCACTAGCAGCAGCCCACCATTGATGTCTCCAACAGAGCGATTCATGCGACCGCTCTCATCCGCAAACACGCGGTAAGCGAGCAGGCGCTCCAGCAGACGCTCGCCGCGCCGAGCGTCGTCACCGGTCTGCACGCCGATAAATACCAGTAGGCCGCGATCAATCTCGCCGGCGGTTCTGCCCCCGATGGTCAAGGACGCACGACTGACGCGTTGAAGCAGACCGATCATAGGGAAGGCTGTCGATATTTCGCTCGAAGTTTGGCGTTTTGCTTGCTCAGATTCATATTGGATCAATGTTTCAGGGCTAAAGTACCCTCACTCATCTCCGGTGGCTTGAAGATTTGAAAAGGACACCGTGTCATGGTGCCGTACAGATCGGATCGCCGCCACTGACCGGGCTGGCGTTTCATTGAGGCCCGTGAAGTGGGATGAGTTTCCATTTTGAACAGAGAGAATTAAATGCAGAAGCTGATGACCATCGCGGGTCTTTCCCTATTTCTTTTTATCGGAGCGTGTTCAAAGGGCGGCGATGACAGCACCGCAGCGGCGCCCGCAGCGGCCACCGAGTCCAAAAACTCCACCAGCCTGAGCATTGACGCCGACAAGGGCTCGTTCAGCTTTAAAGAGTCCGAAGGTGGCGACTCCACCTCAATCTCGATCGGCGATCAGGACGGCAAAGGTTCCGACAAAAAGTAAGCTTCAGACCCACGCAGGTTGTATGCGTGGAAAACTGGGTGCACTGGCTTTGGAGCCTGCGCCTGGTTTTGTTAAAAGGGCTGCTTCGCGGCCCTTTTTTCTGCGCGCGCTCACCGCCGCGCGCGGATTATGAATTTGCGGGAACCATGTCCGGACTCGGATCCGCTCCCAGACGCGGGTCGCCTGTGGGCTGACCGGTCTCACCGAGCGCTGCGCGCAGTCGTGGCAGGTACTGTGGGTAGTCGCGTTGAATCATGTTCACCACCGCTTCCCGAACCCGGCACCGCAATTCCCAGGTCGTGGATGCATCGCGCGCTGTCACCAGGGCGCGGAGTTGCATGGCGCGGTCCGAGCTGTCGGTGACATGCACCTGCGCCAGGCGGCCGTCCCACTCTGGCGCTTCCTCGCAGGCGCGTAGAACTTCATCGCGAATGGCTTGCAAGGGCATTCGGTAATCGACCCACCAGAAAACCGAACCAATCAGTCGCGTCGTCGAACGCGTCCAGTTCTGGAAAGGATTGTCGATAAACCACTGCAGAGGCAGTACTAGGCGCCGCTCGTCCCAGACCCGGACGACGACAAAAGTGGATTTGATTTCCTCCACCCAGCCCCATTCGCCTTCTACAATCACAACGTCTTCCAGTCGGATCGGTTGTGTCAGGGCAATTTGGACCCCGGCAAGCAAGTTGGAGAGGACCGGCCGCGCCGCAAATCCAATGACCAAGCCTGCAACCCCGGCTGATGCGAGCAAACTGGCGCCAAACTGGCGAACACCGGGGAAAGTCATCAGGGCCGATGCGAAGCCAATGACGGCTACCAGGAAAATGACCAGTCGCGTCATCATTTTCGCCTGAGTGTACAAGCGCCGCGCGCGCACTTCGCCTTTTTGCCATGCGGGTTCCGTGCTGCGAAGAATTTGGTCGCCCAGGCCGCGCGCAAATCCGGCGCCCGCCATTGTCACCGCCACAATCAAAAGCAAAATGGTCAGATGTCGGGTGATTCCGATCCAGGGCAGCTCATCGGGAGCGGCTTCCCAGCAAATCAGCAAGGCCATGAGTGGCCATACCCATGCCATGGGCTTGCGTGCCCTGATCATGGTGGCGAAGCTCAGGCTATGGGGTGGCAGTAGTCGTCGCGTCAGAAAATGGATGATCTGGCCGAGCACAGCGGCAATCAGCGCGAGAGCGCCTGCGCCCAACAAGGTGCCGACCGCAGGGTGCGCGCCCCAATCCAGCGTCTCGGCGAGGAGATTCATGAAGTTCATATGCTATAGATTTACAAGTTCGCAGCGGGCCGTAGCGGTCAGCTTTCGTTGTACGACACAATTTCTGTCCGTGCGCATTTGAGGCAAAGTCGCGGTGCGATTTATCTTTGTTTGCACCACGTTTGTGCGAACACATGCCTCGGCGTTTGGATGTGCCGCCCTTTATCTTGACTCAGAGTTGCCCAACAATTCGACCATGACCTTTCTTTTGCGCAGCTCGCTATTCCTCATCGGGCATATGCCATTGCTGATATTGCACGGCCTGGGTTCTATTCTGGGGACCGCGCTCTGGCTTATTCCCAATAATCGCAAGCGCATTGCCTTGCGACATCTTGAGTTGTGTTTGCCCGAATTGCCTGAGGTCGAGCGGCGTCAGATTGCGCGGCAGTCACTCAAGCATCTGCTCAAGGCGTTGCTTGAAGCCCCTGCCATCTGGTTTGGTCCGCGCAAGCGCTTGGAGCGCTGGATTGATGACGCCGCTGCACTGCAGAAACTCAGACAGCTGCACTCCGAGCGCGGCGCCATTCTGCTATGTCCTCACATCGGTTCCTGGGAACTGACCGGTATGTTCTGCGGAATGGCTGGCCCTCTGACCACTTTGTACAAACCACAGAAAGGCCGGATCGATGCATTGATTCTGGAGGGGCGCCGCCGGGTTGGCGCGAGCTTGGTGCCGACGACGGGGGGCGGGGTTCGCTCGCTGCTGTCCGCGCTCAAAAAGGGTGAAATGATCGGCGTGCTGCCCGATCAGGACCCGCCGCACGGGGCCGGGGTATTTGTACCGCTGTTCGGTATTCCCGCGCATACGACTGAACTGGTCAGCAAGCTGGCGGCGCGAACACATGCAACCGTGTGCTTCTGTTACGCCGAACGACTGCCCTGGGCCCGAGGCTTTAAGTTCCACGTGGTGCCGCTGGGAACCCGCGAAATTGCCGATGCGGCTGAGGGTGCGGCCGCGCTCAATCGCGGCATTGAATCGGTGCTCACGCACTTGCCGGAACAGTATTGGTGGAGCTACAAGCGATTTCGGCGGCTGCCGGCAGGGGTGCTAAGTCCGTATCACCGGCGCTGATACCGGCTCGTTCAATTCCGGAAACTTTACTTTTGAGTCCGCGACCAGCCGCGGAGACTCCGCTGCGATTGCCCCCCAAAACAGCAGCAGAATGAATCGTTCTGCGCGTCGCTTGATTTGATCGCGCTGCTCCGGATGTTCCAGGAAATCCATGGAGAAGAATGTCATCTGACGTATGACCAGGTGCGAAATCTCTTCAACCGTCTCGCGTTTGACCAGTGGGAATTCGAGAATGCCCAGCACATCTTCGGCCATGTCCTGTGCAATGCCGTCGAGTAGGTTTCGCATGGCCGAGCGCAGGACCGGGCTGCTGCCGTGAAGTTCGCGAATGCCGACCACATAGCTGGCTTCATGCTCGGTGACGAAATCCAGCACCAGTCCAATCGACTCCTGGATGATGCCTTGGGCCTCGGTCAGCATCTGAGCCGGATCTTCGGTATTGGACAGACGCCGTCCCTTCTCGGCCGGACGTAGACGGCGCTCGCGCAGGCCTTTGCGCAACACTGTGCCCAGTTCATCGAACATGGCGATGCCTAACTCATCAAAATCTTTGAAATGCCGATAGAAGGTGTTCGGGTTCAGGCCGGCCTGGCGCGCGACTTCGCGCAGGCCAAGGGAGGCGAGGCTTCTGGTGGTCGCCGCGAGTTCCAGAGCTGCGTCCATGAGCTTGCGTCGACCACTTCCGGAGCGTTTCCTGTCATTCATTTTTATTTCAAATCAGATGTAACAGTTGTTATAACAATGGCTTATAAAAATTACATTGAACAATGTCACATAGATAGTTGACGATAAGTATACAGTCGTCTACATTGGCCAAGTAGACGATTGTATACCTGATAACAGCATCATCGTCATGGAGTGAACAGAGATGAGTCGCGTAACCCCTGCCAGCAAAACCCGTCGCAATGCGAAGTCCGAGTCCGTGCTGCCCTCACGCCGCGATCTTAAGTTCGATCTGCGGGCAGACCGGGTTCAGGACTGGGTGGGGAACGGAGGGGTGCAATTTACTCACCTGATGAACACCATGTCGCTGGTCATCCCCGTCGGCGAACGTTTCTTTATAGACGCGGTGCGTCACTATCGTGACCAGCTGAGTGATCCGGAACTAAAAAGGGCAGCCACCGCCTTTATTGGCCAGGAAGCCATGCATAGCCGCGAGCATGACGAATATAACGCGGTCATGTTCAAGCGTCTGCCATCTGCCGCCGTCTTTGAACAGCGGGTAAAAGCGCTTCTGGATTTCTTTCAGTACAGGACGCCCCCCTCTGTGCGTCTATCCGGAACGATCGCGCTGGAGCATCTGACGGCCATCATGGCCAATGGTCTGCTAGGTAACGAAGCCGTGACCGAAAATGCGGAGAACGGTTACCACGCCCTTTGGCGCTGGCATGCTCTGGAAGAAACTGAACACAAGGGGGTGGCATATGATGTCTGGGAAGCCACGCAAGGAAAGGGCGGGTTGGCCTACGCCCATCGCGCCTTCGGACTGATTCTGGCCACGGCATTGTTCTGGGGAATGACCCTGCCGGCATTCCTCGGCTTTGTTGCGCGCGAAGGCAAGCTCACGGATCTCAAGGGCTGGCGCTCCTTCTACCGCATGGCCTTCGGCAAGGTCGGTTTCATTCGAAAAATGGCGCGCCCCTGGTTTGACTATCTGAGACCGAATTTCCACCCTTGGGACGAGGACAATAGCCACTATCTGACTGAGATCGAAGCCTTTAGTGCGCCGTATGCGCCACGCCAAGTCTCTGCCGCAGTGGCGGCCTGAGAGGCGCGGCTGATCATGGCTAAAAATAAGCTGAGCATGGAATCAGCAGCGGTCGTTACCGGCGCGGGCAGCGGCATCGGCCGCGAATTCGCATTGGAGCTGGCTAGGCGTGGCGGTCGCGTGGTCTGCGCGGACATCAATCTTGAGGCAGCGCAGCAAACAGTCGAAATGATTGATGCACTGGCTCAGTCTGCGCTCGCGGTGCAATGCGATGTGTCCAAGCTCTCCGAAATACAGCAGCTTGCCGAATCAGCCGAGGATTGGCTGGCCGGTCCCGTGGACATCGTGATCAACAACGCCGGCGTCGGAGCCGGCGGGACGCCGGTGGGTGAGACTCCGATCAAAGACTGGAAGTGGGTGCTTGGCGTCAACCTGTGGGGCGTGATCCACGGTTGTCATGTGTTTGCCCCACGACTTCGCAAACAGGGTCGCGGCGGCATCATCAATGTCGGATCAACCGCGAGCTTTGCGGCGGCGCCGATGATGGGCCCCTATAACGTCAGCAAAGCGGCGGTCCTTGCCTTGTCCGAAACACTCGCCGCTGAAATGGCGGGCACTGGGATCAAGGTGACCGCACTATGTCCGACATTTGTGAAAACGAACATCGTGCGCGACGGCCGTATTGCCGGTGGCGCTTCTGCCTTCGCCAACAAGGTCATGAAGTGGTCGGGCGTCTCGGCGGATGGCGTCGTGCGACAGTCGCTTAATGCGCTCGACCGTGGTCAGCTCTACGTCCTGCCGCAGATCGAAGCCCGAACCATCTGGCGCACAAAACGTCTGCTGCCCGCGGTTTACGCACGAGGTGCGGGCGTGGTGGGCCGCTTTCTCAGCAGCCGCGCCGCCAGAGCCTAGAAAAATAAACTGGAGCCAGACCGCTGGCATCCTCAGGCAGGCGGTGTTTGCAAAAGCCGGAGCTGCATTCCTGGCCGAGCCTCCTGTTGGGTGATTTCATCCAAAATGCTTGCCCGACGCCGAGTGTAGGTGTACGTGAGAGCTAGTGCGCATCCCAGTCTGAATTGTCACGCTGGTGCTCGGTCTAAAATCCAAGGAGACCGCTGCGAGTGAACGTAATTGATGCCGGTTCGCGGTCCATCAGCTGGATGTGATAGGAAGGGGCTTTCTACATAGAGTCACAGCGCCACGCATGAAGGTCTTCGAGTGCAACAAGTGTCAGCAGCCGGTCTATTTTCAGAACAGCATCTGCGTGAGCTGTCACAGCACCTTGGCCTATCTGCCGGATATCGCGGACATGACCGCACTGGAGCCGGTGGCGAAGGGCCGATGGCGGCCCCTGTCCCCACTGGCCAGCGGACGAACCTACACCCTGTGCAAGAACTATTCAGATCAGGCGATCTGCAATTGGGCGATCCCCCCTGAAGAATCTCTGCCCTTCTGTCGATCCTGTCGACTCACCCAAAAAATTCCCAACCTAAGTGAGCCGGGGAACTTGGAGGGCTGGCGCAAACTGGAGTTGGCCAAACGCCGCCTGATCTACAGTCTGGACCTTCTGGGATTCTGGGTGGGCAGCAAGGAAGACGAGCCGGAAAATGGCGTTGCCTACGAGTTCCTCAATGACACTGGCCCGACGCCGGAGGAGCGCGCCTTTACCGGACACGACAATGGCTTGATCACCATCAACGTGGCGGAAGCTGATGATGTGGAGCGCGAACGTCGCCGCCGCCATCTGCATGAACCGTATCGCACCCTGCTCGGGCATTTTCGTCACGAGGTCGGTCACTATTATTGGGATCTGCTGATGCGAGATTCTCAGCGCCTCGACAGATTCAGACTGCTGTTCGGTGATGAGCGAGCCGATTACGGCAAGGCGCTAAAGGCGCATTACAAGAAAGGAGCTGCCGCAGAATGGCAATCCTTTTACGTCAGTGCCTATGCCAGCAGCCATCCCTGGGAGGATTGGGCAGAAACCTGGGCGCACTACCTGCACATGAGTGATGCACTGGAAACGGCGCACGCGGGTCAGCTGCGGATCAGCCAGAAACGTGGAGAATCCGTGCACGTTCCTGCTGAGCAAAGTACGGACTTTGACAAGATGATTGCGGATTGGCTCGCCCTTGCCCGGGTCCTCAATAATCTGAGTCGCAGTCTCGGACTATCGGATGCCTATCCTTTTGTACTGGCTCCTGCAGTTATTGAGAAACTTCGATTTGTACATTCCTGTGTTCCACGCCCCCTGGGCAATCAGGGGCGCATTCTGCAGCCGGCTTCAACACTGGCTTAATTCTGCTTCGCGATCAGTTCCGGCAGTTTTTCCATGGCGTAGCGATAACCGATATCAACCAGTTCGTCGATCTGCTTCCATTCGAATATTCCCACGCTACCTACTGGCATGTGCAGGTAAAGATCGGCAAGCGCCGCACGCGCGGCCACTCCGGACCCGCTGGTCAGCGTTGCCGTTCGAAAAAGAATGGAAAACAGACTCGGACGTTTTTCGGCGGACTTCCAGCGCAGCAGTACCTCGGGGTCGGGGCCTTCCACGCCAGGGGCACGCAATTCGCCTTCGGTGCTGACGTCTGAGGCGATGATCAGGCCGCGCTGCAGGTCTTGCATGACATCGGTCGGCAGGCTGTTGATCACGGCGCCGTCGACGAGCAAATCACCCCGGTAAGCCATGGGCGGGGCGATGCCCGGTACACACATGCTGGCGCCGACCCAGAGCCCCAGAGGGCCATCCTCGTGCGTCATCGTGCAGCCCTGGGTGAGATTGGTCGAAACGCAGAAAAATGGAACCCGAAGGTCTTCGATTTGCTGATCTTCAAATATCTCTTTCAATCGCCTCCGGAATTTTCGGCCGCGAATCAGGGATACTTTCGGAAGAATGTAATCGTTCAGAAAATTATTGCTGACGAAGCTTTCGCGCATGATTTCAAGAACCTCGGCGCTGCTGTGCCCGCGGGCTGCAAGCGCGCCGATAAAGCCCCCCATGCTGGTGCCGCCATAGACATCGATCTCAATCTTCAGCTCTTCGAGCGCCCGCAGCAGGCCAATATGGGCAAAGCCGCGTGCACCGCCCCCGCCCAGTACCAGACCGATGCCGCGTCCGGTCAAGCTGCGGGCAATGCGCGCCACATCTTGTTCGTGTCCTGGGCGATAGAAGAAATGAGACTGCGCCCCGACCATCCGCCGCCAGGCCATGACTTCGCCAGCAGGAGCGCCCTCAGGCCTGATCAGAATCAGATCCACCGCCGTGCGCAGGCCGCTGGCCAGAAGTTCGCTTATGGCAGGGGAGGCTTCGGGTGGCAGGCTGGCGTCTGCCAGTACCAGGATGCGATCCGCCTGACGGCTGCACCGGCGCGTCCACGGTCCGGCCTCCGTGCCACCGATGTAGACCAGATGCCGGTGATCGAATTCGAGCTCTTGCAGCCAGCTGATCAGCTCGTCTTCACGACCGCCTTCGCCTTTTGGAGTGTGCGCCGAGCCTTCACCCAGCGCCTCATCAACGCGCTCGACGCTGATGACCTGGGCCTCGCTATTGGGGCGAAGCGCGGCTGCGAAATCTTTGGCGAATTGGCCAACATCAATTTCGGGGCCCGCTGCCAACAGCGCAAAACAGCGTGAGCGCCTTGAGGCTGCAAGAGTCGCCACCCGGTGGTTTTGTCTGAGCCTCGAAATGATGGTGCGGCTCATGGCCAGCAACACATTCGGATGGCTTTGAAAAATCTCGTCGAGCGCCGCGCGGCCGATCTCCAGAACCTTGGAGTCGCGCACGGCAAATACAGTGGCGGTGCGCGACTCACTGGAAAGCAGACTCATTTCCCCGATAGGTTCAAGGCGACCGATATCGCTGACGAGGGTGCCATCGGCCAGCTCAACCCGCATTCGTCCTGCGGCAAGAATGTAAAGATGATCTGCGGGCATGCCGATAACCAGCAAAGTTTCGCCGCTGGCGACCGAGCGCACGCGGGTGTTTGCGGCCAGATCGTCGAGGTCGGCCTCGGCTGCCCCGGCGAACAAGGGGCATTGCCCAAGTACCTCACGGATATTCAATGCGGCCTCCGCCGACGCGATGATGTATTCACGCTGTCAGTTTACTCTGGTGCCGACAGTTGGCTAAGGTGGGCGATGATCATCGCCAACCTCAACCGCTTTCTTCATGCCCGAATTCCGCTCAGCGCGCATATGGGGATGAAAGTCCTCGTTCTGGAGCCCGGTCGAATTCAGGTTTGGCTGCCGCGCGCGCGCAATCTCAATCCGCACGGCACTGTCTTTGGCGGCGCACTGACCGCGCTGGGACTGGTCAGTGGCTGGTCACTGGTTCACAGCGCGTTTGAGCAGGCCGGCGCGCCGAGCAAGCTGGTGGGTCAGCGCAGCGAATGTGAATTCATCGCGCCCGCGACCGGAGACTGCCTGTCTGAAACGCTCTGTGACGAGCAGGAATTGAATCAGATGATTAAGCAGTTTCGAGTGGGTCGGAAAGCGCGCCTGACCCTCAAGACCACGATTCGGGTGGGCAATATGGACGTTGCGCTTCATCAAGGGACTTATGTAGCGGTCCCCGAATAGCTGCGACTGATTTCCCAACTCGGAACAACTCAACAGGCACTGGAAGAAATTTTCCTATGAGCACTTTTCGATTCTGCCCGCAGTGTGCGCAAGCACTGCTCCCAACCGAAATAGGCGGCGCTACGCGCATGGCGTGCATGACGCCACGATGTGGCTTTGTGCACTGGGACAATCCAACCCCGGTGGTGGCAGCGATCGTTGAGCATGAAGGCGAGTTGATCCTGGCGCGCAATGTAGCCTGGCCACAAGACTGGTATGCGCTGATCACCGGGTTTCTGGAACGGGCCGAGGATCCTGCCGAGGGAGTGATGCGCGAGGTCAAGGAGGAGCTGAATCTGGACGCGCAATCAGCCGAGTTCGTGGGAATCTACGAGTTCCGGCGGATGAACCAGATCATTATTGCCTACCACGTGCCGGCGAGCGGTACGATCAAGCTCAATGAAGAACTCAATGACTACAAGCGAGTGGCGTTTGATCAGGCGTCCTATTGGGAAGCCGGAACGGGTTACGCCCTGCGTGATTGGTTGCGCGGGAAAGGGTTTGATCCGCAGGTTGCAGACTTCACGCGCGGTGCTAACAAGCCGGAGTCCTGAGCCGCGATCCTTGCCCGACCAGTTATAAATCTCCAGACTTTGATGCAACCGTCGGCTGTATGAGCGGCATGAGTTACATGAGTGCAGGTGCTCTTGAATACAGGGTCCGCCGGGTCGCCTGCGACTAACTGCAATTTCGCTAGGCCACCGTGCTTGTCTGCTTCTGAATGTTAATTTTTGTTTTCTGTGATAAGAAGCGATTGTGGGATCTAAGTGATGTAGAAGCTTCCAAACTGCTTTGCTCTTAAGCGTATGGGGCAGATTCGCCGACATCGGTTCCGGGGGGGATTGATGGAAATAAATATGCACGAGGATACGTGCCATCAAGGGGGAGGCCGGCGTGCTGCCAAGACACAGCGCCAACGGCTCGCAGCGATGATGCTCGGTGCTGGCTTGCTGCTGTGTCCGCCGACCACAAGGTCCGAGACTTTTTCTTTCAGTATCGGAGACGAGGATTTTGACGTCGTGTCCAATTCCACGCTGATCGGCGGCGCTCAGATCCGAATTGAGAATCGCAATTCGCGCCTGGTCGGCAAGTCCAACCAGAATCCGGAGGTTTGCGGGCGTCTGCCAGATCCCTCGGGTAATACCGAAGGCTTCCTCTACTATCAACAATGCCAAGGGCTGTACCGGACACAGTCGTTTCCGGCGGAACGTATTGCAGCCGCCCGCGGCTATGGCAGTAATAATTTCGATCAGGGAAACCTGAATTACGACAACGGTGACCTGACTCAGGCGGTCATGCGCTTCAATCAGGATTTCAACGTCTCCTTCGGCGATTTTGGATTCTTCATCAAGGGATTCTATTTCTATGATTTCGTCAATGAAGACTTTGATGAGACCCATCGCAACCGCATAACCCCGCAGAACGCAGACTTAGTTGGCTATGCCTCGACACCGAGTACCGAACTGGTTCGGACCGGGGTCGGACTGGTTCCGGCGACCACCGTGGCTGTGCGCAATGATTCGCGCCCATGCCCTCCTGAGCGCAATCCCACTGGCGGACCTTGCGGCCTTGTTTATGGGCCAGGCGGAGTCGTCGAATCCCGGCGCAAGGACAAGAACACACTGCGCGAAATTGGCGCGGGCCTGCATCTGCTGGATATCAATCTCTATGGCTCGATCGATGTTGCGCCCTTGCTGGGACTGGAGGAATCGCGTGATCTGGTATTCAAGGTCGGTCGGCAGAATATTGGTTGGGGCGAATCCACTATCCAGTTTTTTGATTCACTGAACGTGATCAACCCGCCCAGCGTGAACAATCTGTTCAGACTGGGAGGGAATGGTCTGGACGATTTCTACCAGCCAATCAATGCGGTTCAACTGACCATGGACGTCCTCCCCGGCGGCATTCTGTCGCTGCACTACCAGTTGGAGTGGGATCCCATCATTGCGCCTTCGCCGGGCAGCTATTATTCGTTTGCCGACCTCGGCACCAACAATGCCGGTGAGCGCAACAGCCTAGGGCAGTTGTTCGTTGACAACGGATTCGGTTCGCTTGCACAGGATCCCGATGGTGTGGGAAGACTGCTGGATAATCCCTTGTCCGGTATCACCAATACGTCGACTTTTATCGAACGGCTTGATGACAATGAGCCAAGACCTTGGGGGCAGTATGGAATAGAGTTCAAGTACTACTCGCTCGATATCAACGACGGTACCGAGTTCGGTTTTTATTTCCTGAACTATCACCAGCGCACCCCTTTCCTCAGTGTGTATTCGGTGGATGAGAGCTGTGCCAAGCGGACCGTCACCGACGGCGCAACCCTAGCCGCCGCCTGTCCCGGGCTCCCGGTGTTTTATGCGGCGACCAATCCGAACGATCCCTACAACGCGCCAGACAGCACGATTCATTTCGATTAGCTTCAGGTGCAACTCGAGTACCCGGAAGACCTGCAGTTGTACGGTTTTTCGTTCAACACCACGGCTGGTGGCGCTGGTGGTATCTCCATTCAGGGTGAGATCGCCTACCGCCCCAATGAGCCCTTCCAAGTGGCAATCGTCGATCTTGCTTTCGCCGGATTTGGTCCAACCCTGACCAATTGTCATCTGCCGGGCCATGGCTGCGCTGGCAGCAACACCGGGAGGGGGGTGCTGCCTGATGGCAGTGTCGGCAACTATGGCTCGAGCGATTTTGTCATCGATGCCAAGGGCACGCCCGGTGGCTTCAATGACACTTTCGATGCCGCCGTGGGCCATATTCCCGGCTCCGGTCGGTCCTTCCCCAACTTCGTCATTCCCTACCGCGGCGGCGTCATCGGTACCAATCCGGCCAACAGCTATATCCGTGGTTGGGAAGAATTCGATTCCTGGCAGATCAATATTGGTGGCACTTATCTCGAAGGCAATACTGAATTCACGCCCGCGCTGATTGGTGCCGATCAGATCATCTGGCTGTTCGAGGTGGCCGGGCGATGGATACCGGATCTGCCGCCGCTGGATCGCCTGCAGTTGGAGGCGCCGGGCATTGAATATCATGCCAGCGCCGGCGCCGACGGCACCGGTGCCGACAGATCACGCCAAGCTTGTTCAAGCAATCAGGCCTGCTCGTTTGGGCCAGATGGCCTTCGCTTCAATCCGACGCAACAGGATCTGGATCGCTTCCCGGACAAATTTTCGGCCGGTTACTCCTTGGTTAGCCTGATTCGTTACGAGTCTTTGTTTCCTGCCATCAGCCTGGGCCTGCAAGTGATTTTCAAGCACGATGTCTACAACACATCGCCGGGTCTTGCGTCCAACTTCATCGAGAACCGCATCATCTGGGACAACCTGCTGGAGATTCGCTACAAGTCGAATCTTTCCTTTCATCTGGGCTATCAGGTCTTTGCCGGTGGGGGGCAATCTAATTTGCTCAACGACCGCGACAATGCGCGATTTTTCATCAAATACGCAATCTGAAACGAGGTCATTCCACCATGCAAGGTATCGCCGCAATTAGTGCACTCTCACTGGCCATGGCTCTGTCCCTGGCACAGGCCAAGGTATCTCCTGAAGAGGCTGCCAAGCTCGGCAAGCAACTGACGCCGGTCGGCGCGGAAAAAGCGGCTAATGCCGACGGCACGATTCCAGAATGGTCGCCGTATACCCAGCAGGGAAAGCTCAAGGGTGAGTACACATCTGATCCTGAGATTGACGTAGAAAAGCCCAAGTTCACCATCACCAAGGCGAATATGGCCGAACACGCGGACAAGCTGAGTGAGGGGCACAAGTATCTGCTGCGGACCTATGACACCTACAAGATGGACATCTACCCCAGTCATCGAAAAACAGCCTTGCCGGATTTCATCTACAAGGCAACAGCAGAAAATGCACTCAATTGTGAACTGATCGGCGTCGATAATCCGCACAACTGCAAGCAGGGCTTTCTCTATCCCATTCCCAAGTCCGGTGCCGAAGTCATCTGGAATCACCGCGTCAAATATCGCGGTGAGGGCGTCAAGCGATTCAATAACCAGATGATCGTGCAGTCCGACGGCACCTATCAGCTCACCACCATCGTTGAAGAAGTGGGTTTCTATTACGCGCGTGAGAAAGACCCCGTTCCTCTGACCAAAGAAGCGGGCCTGTTCATCAAGTATTTTTCCGAAATTCAGAACCCGCCGCGTCTATCCGGCACCATGATTCTGGTGCACGAGCGTGCGGGGTCTGGTGATGAGGGCCGTCAGGCCTGGCTGTACGCGCCGGCGCTCAAACGCATCCGTCGAGCGCCGACCGTGTGTTGTGATAATCCCTACGAAGGGACCGACGGCCACCAATTCTACGATCAGGTCGATATGTTCAACGGCATCCTCGATCGCTATACCTGGAAGATCGTTGGCAAGAAGGAAATCTATGTCCCGTCCAACTCCAACAAGATCAGTGGCCCGAGTGTGAAGTACAAGGAAATGGCCCAACCGCGTCACCTGAATCAGGATCTGCCGCGCTACGAGCTGCAGCGCGTCTGGGTGGTCGAGGCGGAACTTCGCGAAGGGACCAGTCACACCTTTGCCAAGCGTCGCTTTTACCTGCAGGAAGATGGCTGGCAGATCGTGTTGGTCGACAATTACGACAGCAACGGCGGCCTCTATCAGTTCCAGGAAGGTCACATGGTTTCTGCGCGCAACGTACTCGCCTCGGGCACCATTCCCGAAGTGATTTATCACATCACCTCCGGCCGCTACTTCATTACAGCGCTGGCCAATGAAGACAAGCCGAACGATTATTCCTTCGATGCCAACCACTCCTATTACGAGGCCGCGTCCGTTCAGAAAAGAGCGAGCAAGTAAGCAAATTATGGTGTGCTGTCGCTGGCGGGAGCATGGCGACGATGCAGTTAAATCATTGAGCCGGTTCGCAGCGCCGGGCATACCGCGGTGCTTCCCTATAAGTAGAGGCGGAGAATACACATCCAATGCACGGTGACGCACGCGGTGCCTTTTCGCAGTTATTTATTCGAGTCACTGAGCCCATCGTATTCGGGCGCCGCTTTCGGACCTTATTCGTCATTTTCGTCACCACCCTGTTCTTGGGCTGGCAAGCCAGTGGCCTCAAACTGGACACGGGTTTCGAGAAGCAGCTGCCTCTGGGGCACCCCTACATCAAGGTGTTCAAGCAGTATCAGGAGCAGTTCGGTGGTGCCAATTTGGTCCTGTTCGCCCTGCTGCGCAAGGACGATGCAGCGGGCGATACTTTGTACGAGGCCGAATTCATGGCCACGCTCAAGAAACTGACCGAGGCGGTGTTCTTTACTCCCGGTATGGATCGTACTCGTGTGAGTTCCATTTTTACGCCGGATGTGCGCTACGTTGAGGTGCGCGAAGAAGGTCTCTACGGCGGCAACGTCATTCCGGCGGACTACCGTCCAAGCGAAGAGATGCTCAAGCGGGTCAGGTCCAATGTCAGCAAGGCAAAAGTCCTGGGGCGTCTGGTGGCCAATGATCAGTCGGGCGCCATGGTGTTCTCCGAGTTGCTGGATATCAACCCGATCAGCGGAGCCCAACTCGACTACGTCAAGACGGCCGAACTGATCGAGGATGTTCGCCAGCGATTTATCAACCCCAAGATGTACCAGTTCAAGCTAAAGGCAGACAACTTACCGCTCAAAGCCGGGGAAGTGGTGCTGACAAAATACTCGGACCCGCGTGCCTGGTGGTTCGGCTTTCAGCGGGTAGAGATCAGCGCCAAACTCGAGACCGGTGAAACCGAGAAGCGTGTTCTAAAGGGTAAGAATTTTGAGGTCGTGGAACTCGACAATCCTGACTACAACCCACATGTCACGGTGCATATCGTGGGCTTTGCCAAAGTGGTCGGTGATATTGCGGAGGCATCACTCGAAGTGGTGGGCTTTTTCACCCTGACGATATTCCTAGTCTGGATGATCCTGTCCTGGTACACCGGTTCCTGGCTGGTTGCTCTGCTGCCGCTGTCCTGTGGGTTGCTCGCTGTGGTCTGGGAGTTGGGCCTGTTGCACCTGTTTGGATTCGGACTGGATCCGTTTGCCATCCTGGTGCCTTTTCTGGTGCTCGCGATCAGCGTCAGTCACGGCATTCAGATCACCAGTTTCTGGCTCTACGAGGTGGCCGATCACGGTCACGACAGTCTGGCCGCGTCGCGCGCAACCTATCGTCGTCTGGTGATTCCGGGGATTACCGCATTGCTGACCAATGTAGTGGGCTTCGGCACAATTCTGCTGATCCCGATTGGTATCGTTCAGGAGATGGCCATCAATGCCATGTTTGGTCTGATCGCGGTGATCGTGTGCAAGAAAATTTTATTGCCTTGCCTGCTTTCCTTTGCGCGTCTGGGGGACCCGGAAAAATTCCGTCAGCACCAACTGCGTCGCGATGCTGCGCTCCAGCCGGTTTGGAATAAAGTGGCTGGGATTACCAGGAAGCCCGTCGCCACCACCGCCCTGATTATTGCCGTTGCAACTTGGGGCTGGGCCGAATGGATCTCTGCCGATCTGAAAATCGGTGAGCTGCATGACGGCGTGCCTGAGTTGCGACCGGATTCACGTTACAACAAAGACTCGGCCAGAATTGTCGAGAAATTTTCCATTGGGGTGGATGTCATCAAGGTCATTGGCGAGAGCAAGGCTGACGGTTGTATTGATCACCAGATCATGGAAAGCATCGATCGCTTTGCCTGGCGCATGCAGAACACGCCAGGAGTCCAGTCCACGCTGTCGCTGCCGCAGGCGGCCAAGATCGTTTACAACGCCTTCAACGAGGGGAATCCCAAGTTCATGGTGCTGCCGCGTGCCCCCGGCGCTCTGGTTTTGGCGGGACAGCAATTCCCTTCGTCCAGTGGTTTGCTGAATCCGGATTGCAGCGCCATGCCGGTATTTGTATTTACGGCTGATCACAAGGCAGAAACGATTGACCGGATTCTGGCGGAAGTTCAGGCCTTTATACAAGACGAGGGTGAATCCTCGCCTGTGACGTTCAGTCTGGCTACGGGCAATGTCGGTGTCATGGCCGCAACCAATGACATCATCGAAGAGACCGAGCGAACGGTATTGTTCTGGCTATACCTGTGCATCGGTATTTGTGTCTGGGTCTCGTTCCGCAGTATCGCCGGTGTGATCTGTGTGCTGGCGCCATTGGCCCTGGTTTCGGTCTACACCTACGCGGTGATGGTGTTCCTGGACATTGGCGTCAAGGTCTCTACGCTGCCCGTGGCCGCGTTTGCTGCGGGTATCGGCGTGGACTACGGCATCTACATTTATAGCGTGCTCGAAGAGTGTGTGATGGAACGCAAAATGACCTTGCGGGCCGCTTACGCGCAGACTCTGCATCAAACTGGTAAGGCCGTCATCGTGACGGCGCTGGCGCTGGCGGCCAGTGTGTGTACCTGGCTATTTTCGGGCCTTCAGTTCCAGGTCGATATGGGTATTCTGCTAACGATCATGTTCCTCGCTAACGCAGTCGCAGCGGTAATTCTCTTGCCGGCTTTCGCGGCATTCTTGCTCAAGCTGCCAGAGGACGGTGGTGATGTAGTGACAGAAGCAGAGGCGATGAAAGCGTGAAAAAGATCAAGTTGATGCGTTGCCTATGCCTTGGATTTGTCGTGGCCGCTGCATCTACAAGCACCGGGACGGTGGTCGCGGCTGAGAAAAAGGTGGAAGGTGAGATCAAGGTCGAGCCGCGCCCTTCGGAGATGGCGAAACTTGCGACAAAAGATTTGTTGCTGGGAATTGCAAAGGCCGGCGACGCTCTAATTGCAGTGGGGGACCGAGGCAATATTTTGCGTCGATCAGCTGAGGGCGGCGAATGGGAGCAGCAAAAATCTCCAGTGCACGCGGCATTAACCGCAGTGAGTTTTTCGGATCAGAACAACGGCTGGGCAGTGGGCCACGATGTCTCGATCATTCACACCACCGATCGCGGCAAGACCTGGGCATTGGAACATTTTGATCCTGGTACCGGCCAGCCACTACTGGATGTATTGGCCATCGACTCGCAACGCGCAATTGCCATCGGCGCCTACGCGCTTTTTCTTCACACCTCTGACGCTGGCAAGACCTGGCACCAAGTTGAGGCTGAGCCGATGCGAGAAGACGGGCTCCATCTGAGCAGTCTGATTCGGCTTGGCGACGGTCGCTTCTTCATGGCTGGCGAGATTGGCCTGATCGGCGTCTCCGAGGATGGCGTGGACTGGCAGCGGCTCGAAGCGCCCTACGAAGGTTCCTTCTTCGGTGCCTTGCCACACGGCGCGAAGGGCGCCCTGATCTTTGGCCTGCGGGGCAATGTTCTCTACACCGACGACGTTGGCTCCGGGAACTGGTCAGCAATTGACATCGGCAGTGTGCAGTCGCTCTTCGGTGGCACCCGTCTGGATGACGGCCGCGCCGTTCTGGTCGGCTCGGACGGTGAGATTGTCTTCATCGATCACTTCGGGCGGGTGAAACGTAGTCGCCACAGCCAGGATGCGAGTGGAAACAGCTCCGGCACGCTGTCCGCTGTGGTTGCCGCAAACGGCCGCCTGCAGATTGTGGGCGAAGCCGGTCTGGGAGATGTGCCGCTCGCAAAGTAGTTTGGCCTTGGCTCTGCATGATATGTTTGCGCGCTTGCTTGCGGGTGAAAGGTGCCCCGCAAGGCCGAGAAATCAACCATAAAATACTGATTTTGCTGGAGAGTATAGATGTCCGTATGTGCCCGATTCGTGCTTATTCTGGTCTTTTCGCTGGGTTTTCTGGGCGCAGGTGGATGCTCTTCAAAGAAAACCATCGAGGCAACGAGTGCAGAGGCGGTGATCGCAGGGGTGAATAAGGGCGACCAAGTCGTCATAACCACCCGCAATGATTCGGTCGAAAAATTCAAGGTGACCAAGATCACCAACAAGGCGCTATACGGAAATAGCGCACGCGTCGTCTACGAAGACATGCAGAAGGTCGTGGTCACCAAGAAAGCGGACGACGACGAAGACGACGAAGAGGGTGGATTCTTTTCCTGGCTTTTCTAAGCCCGACGCGCTTGCTTGGTCTAGTCGAGCGTGCGGTAAGCCTCGAGGGCAGTGATTAATTCTTTGTAGATGCCCGGCTCGCTCGCAGCATGGCCTGCGTCCGCCACAAGGCGAAAGTCTGCTTCCGGCCAGGCTCGATGCAGTTCCCATGCGGAGTGCAGCGGACACACCACATCGTATCGTCCATGCACGATGGTGGCAGGGATATGGCGAATCCGCTCAATGTTTTCGATCAGCTGATTGTCTGAGTCGAAGAATCCCTTGTTCATGAAATAGTGGCACTCGATTCGTGCAAAGGCCTCGGCGAAATGATCAGCGCTGAACCTTGACACCAGGTCCGGTTTGCTCAGCAGCTTGCTAGTGGATCCTTCCCAGATGCTCCAGGCGCGCGCCGCACGCAGGCGGATATCTGGATCCTCACTGGTCAGCCGTCGGTGATAGGCAGCGACCATATCGTGGCGCTCATCAGGCGGGATGGGGGCCAGGTAATGTTCCCAGGCATCAGGGTAGATCCAGCTTGCCCCATCCTGATAGAACCAGTCTACTTCCTTCTTGCGCAGCAGGAAGATGCCGCGCAGCACCAGCGCAGTCACACGCTCTGGATGTGTCTGGGCGTAGGTCAGCGCCAGGGTTGAGCCCCAGGAGCCGCCAAAAACCAGCCATTTCTCGATGCCTAGCGACTCGCGAATCCGTTCCATGTCAGCGACCAGATCCCAGGTGGTGTTCTGGCGCAGTTCAGCGTGTGGGGTCGAGCGACCACAGCCGCGCTGATCAAACAGGATGGTCCGATACGCTTTCGGGTCAAAGAATTGTCGATGCCATGGTTCTGATCCGCCGCCGGGACCACCGTGAACGAACAGGGCGGGCTGTCCTTCGGGGTTCCCACTTTCCTCCAGATAAATTTCGTGCAGGTTCGAGACGCGAATTCGTTGTGTATTGAAAGGCTCAACAATGGGATAGGGCATAGGACTGGGCACTCGATTCCGTCAAATAGGCGCCTTTGAACGGAAGGGATTCAATTAATTGGTTTTGCAGGCTTGCAGTTTAGTACGACCGAAGCATCAATTTTTATTGCCAGATCCGATCAGCGTTGAAGCTCAATTCACAGCGGGTTAGGATCAGTGCGATAGTCAGTCGGCTGTTCTTCTTTTTCCTAGGCCCCTGTTTGAGAGTCTGAATGGTATTTGTTCGACCTTGTCTTCACTGGCTTCTGTTGCTCGGCACCGCATTTTGCTGGGCCCAGATTGCCTCGGCAAAAGAGTCCGACAAAGGTATTCGTTTTCTGGCTATCGAGGCAGCAGGCTCGCCACTCGAGCGAGTGCCCGCGCCTGCGACTTCCGGCAAGCAGGACCTTGCTGAACTGTTTCCGCGCTACACGGTACTGGATCCCAATGTGTCGTTCTGGAGACACATATTTTCAACGCTTCCTGATCACGCCAGTGTGGTTCATTCCACTCAATATTTGAATGTCATTTTCGAAACGCTTGACTTCAGCGCTGAAGCCAGTCTCATGGATGAAGGCGCTTTGCGCAGGCTGAAGAATCAGCGTGAGAAAGAGGCAGTGTCACGAATAAAGGATGCCCTGCTACGCGTGCATGAATCGCGCCATTCTCCCCAATCACTGAGCGGCCAGGAGCGCAAGCTGTATGCGCAGATGTCGCGCATCGAAGGAGATGATCGTTTCAAGTTGGCCGCCGAGACTCTGCGTACACAGCGTGGTCTTAGGGATCGCACCCGTCGTGCGCTGGAGATTTCGGGAAAGTATCTGCCGTATATGGAGAGCGTCTTTGCTTTTTACGGCCTGCCGGTCGAGCTCACCAGGCTGCCGCTGGTCGAGTCGAGCTTCAACGTGGAGGCTTATTCCAAGGTGGGCGCTGCTGGGCTGTGGCAATTTATCCCGACCTCAGCCCGAGTCTATATGCGACTGAACAAAGTCGTGGATGACCGGAGAGATCCTTGGTTCAGCACCGACGCCGCGGCGCGCCATTTGCGAGATGACTATGCCCGTCTGGGTAGTTGGCCGCTGGCCCTGACCGCCTACAATCATGGACGTAGCGGGGTCGCCCGCGGGCTGGAAGCCGTGGGCGGGATCACGCTTGCGGACCTGATCGAACGATACGAGCATCCCCGATTCGGATTTGCATCTCGCAATTTCTACGCAGAGTTTCTCGCCGCTTTTGATACCGAACAGAACTGGAAGCATCATTTTGGCGAGGTGCTGCGCGATTCTCCGCTGACGTTTGATCAGGTCAAGACTAGGCACTACGTACCGTATAAAACGCTGCGGTCTATCGGGCAGTTCGGGGAGGAAGAATTCCGCTTGCTCAATCCAGCCTACAAGCCGCAGGTATTGGCCGGCAAGCTGTACGTGCCGCCAGGTCATTTGATCAAGGTGCCGGCTGGCGAGGGCAAGGCTTTTGAGCAGGCATACGCGAGTCTGGGCAGCGATCAGGTTTACGCGAATCAGCGCATCAATTACCTGTACCACCAAGTGCAGCGTGGGCAGACTTTATCTGGAATCGCCAGTCGCTACGGTGTCTCGCAGCACACTATTCGCAGGCATAACCGCATCGGGCGCAAAGGACTGATTCGCGTAGGCCAGCGCCTGAAGATTTATCCGCAGGGTGATTATCAAACCCTTGCTTCAAACGCGCAGTCGCCGTCCAAAGCGCCGTCCTACACGATGCACATGGTGAGCAAAGGTCAGACCGTCGGTTCCATCGCGCGCCGCTATGGCATGACTGCATCGGAATTGCGCCGTACTAACCGGATGGGTGCATCCAATCTGATCAAGGTAGGTCAGCGTCTCAAGGTTTCGGGCAGTAGGGCCGCCAGTCGCAAGGCGAGCTACAAGACTCACCGGGTCCGGCAAGGACAAACCCTTGGCGCGATTGCGCGTCGCTATGGCGTATCGATCGATGATTTGCGCCGAGTCAATCGACTTGATCGCTCAGGCCTGATCATGATTGGGCAACGCCTCAAGGTTCCCGCTGGTTAGCTTTCCCATCGCCGCCGCGAGGGGCGAATGGTCATTCTGGGCCTAGGAATTTCGCGCCGCCGCCACGGCTGGATGCAAATTCCTTAGCACCAAGATCGTGAGAAGCGGAAGTCAGAAGTAGTACTGAAAGGCAAAGATGCCGATCATGATCAGGGCGATCACCAGCTTGGCAATGATGCCGAGCATCAAGCCAATCCAGGTGCCCACACCCGATCGCGCGGCCTGGCCCAGAGATTGCTGCGCTTTCATCTCGCCCAGTACGGCGCCCACAAAGGGCCCGAAGATCAGGCCCCAGGGGAAAATGACAAACATGCCTAGAACTGCTCCGAGCATCGCACCCGCCACGGCCTGCGGACTGGCCCCCACTTTCTTTGCGCCCAGACTGCCCGCTATGAAATCGAGAATCATTCCGAGGATGAGCAGTACGGCGAGAAAGCTCAGCGTGCCCCAGCCGACCTGCGCATATCCGTCCTGCCAGGCCAGCAACCATAAACCGCCGAAGACAAACGGCAGTCCGGGCAGGGCAGGCAGGACCGCGCCCGCCAGTCCGACGACGACCAGAAGATAGCCAAGTACCAGAAAGGTGATGTAGGTCCAGTCCATGGCTAGCCCGGGTAACTCACGAACGATCCCCGACGCTCCTGCCATGACCACGGGTCTGCGAGAACCCGCGAGCTCCGCGACCGAAGAGCTTCAGGGCCAGAAAACGTCTCGGAAAAAATAATGAAATCTTGATAAGCATGCTTGGTCGAGCTGAATCGCAACATAGCGACTATCGCCCTTGTGAAGGAATTGGACGCGCTTGGGTTTGTATTACTACCGTGATTGTCGGTGATTTGGAGCAGCGCAGTCGATGTGGTCGGCACAGCCGTCGTGCCGACCACATTGATCGCATAAACTGAATGAATGTTAGCCCTACGAAACTCTCAAGGCCCGCTTCAGCGTCGAATTCGCGAACTTGAGGCAGCCAAAACGTATGTCGAGTGGCGTGAGATCGCTCTTGATCTTGATCGCCTGGAGGGCGCGGAGTCTTGGAAAGAAGATGAAGCCTGCGATCTCTATGATCATTTTCTGATTCGTGAACGGCTGGGCGAGATGCGCCGCCTGCGCGAGACGGGTGAGGTCCGTCGCCTGGTGCATGCGCTGCATGAGGGTTTGCACGGAAATCTGGGAAATATTACGACACCAGCCTTGTATGCCTTTGCGCGCATCGGCACCAAGCATCTGATTGAAGAATATATTCGCGAAGTGGTGCGCTGCCTGGATTACGTCTGCGCTGGAGATTTTCAGAATTTCACGCGTGATGACAAGATCGTGTTTTTCAAGCGAACCGGTACGAGTTTCGGGCGCAGCGCCTTGCTGCTATCCGGCGGTGCAACACTGGGCATGTTTCATGTCGGCGTGATCAAAGCTCTGTTCGAGCAACGCCTTTTGCCGCGTGTCATCAGCGGCTCAAGTGCAGGTGCGATTATCGCGGGTATGGCAGGGACGCGAACAGATGCGCAGATGCCGAGCATGTTTGACACCGAAACACTCGATCTTGCGGCCTTTCAGCGAGTGAGCTTGCGCAAGGTGCTCAAGAACGGGGGGGTGATGGATTCTGGCCAGTTGGAACGTTGTCTGGATCTCAATGTTGGTGGCGAGACGTTTACCGAAGCCTTCGAGAGGACGCGCCGCATCATCGGAGTCACGGTGTCCGCAGCCGAAGAACATCAAGGCGGGCGCTTACTGAATTATCTGACTTCACCCAATGTTCTGATGGCGCGAGCCATCCTAGCGTCCTGCGCCGTGCCCGGCGTATTCCCCTCTGTGCAACTGACCGCTAGAGATTTTGAAGGCGAGATCGTGCCCTATCTCCCCTCCAAGCGCTGGCTTGATGGCACGGTTCATAGCGACTTGCCCATGCTGCGTCTGTCACGACTACACAACGTCAATCACTACATTGTGAGTCAGACCAATCCGCACGTCGTACCCTTCATGACCAGCGATCTGGCCAGTCATCGCGGCCTCGTGCCCCTGGCCAGGAAGCTGGTGCTGGGCGCAGGTAGGAACACACTCAAGTTGGCCCGAGAGCATCTACGGGAATCGCCGGTCCGGCGCGTGGCAGACCAGCTCAATGCGGTTATCGCGCAACGCTACTCCGGCGATATCAACATTATTCCGCGCCAGCCTCCGCGCCAGCTCCTGCGCTTGTTCAGCAATCTAGACGCGCGCGAGTTGGCCCGTTTCATCAGTGAAGGTGAGCGTGCCACTTGGCCGAAAATAGAGCGCTTGCGCAACCAGAGTGCCATTTCGAGGGCTTTCGAGGACTGTCTCCAGATTCTGAAGGCGCAGGACAGTCGCCGCCATACCGGCAATCGGCATCAGGTCAGCATCTGATTCAGGGATTCGGCGCCGAGTTTCCGGCCAATGGCGCCGTCAGTCATTCATGATGACGGATTCACCCTCAATTTATAGGACGATTACCTCCGCAAGGGGAGTGGGCGATAAAGCCCGTCAGGACTCCAATCAAGCCTAGGTTGGGGTCGATCATCAGCCGCTTATCCCAAGACGGGAGGGCCGACATCGCATCAGCTCATGGTTTCTGATTTTTAATTGGCTGCCGATATGGGTGTGCCAAAGCCGACGGAAGACAGTGACATGACGTTTGATACTATAAATTCTTCATCGTTTACAACGGGCAATACTCAAGTCGAGCCTTTGATCCCGGTCACCGCACGCGGCCAAGCGACGCGTCGCAAGCTGCTCAACGCAGCTGAAGTTGAATTTGGCAGCAAGGGATTTCATGCCGCTTCGGTCAGCTCAATCACCGGACGAGCAGGCGTCGGTCAGGGCACTTTCTACTTGTATTTTCATAGCAAGGAAGAAGTCTTCGTGACTTTGGTCAGGGAAATCGGCCGAACACTGCGTACCAAGATGAGCGAGGCCCTCAAGGGAGATGGTCACCGTCTGGAGCGCGAGCGCGCTGCGATTGAAGTCTTTTACGCCCTATCTATTCGCAACCGGGCCCATTTTCGTATCGTTCAGGAAGCGCAGTTTGTCGACGAAGGCGCTTTCCGGGAATACTACGAGCGCCTCGCAGCAGATTACGCCGCGAGCCTGGAAGTGGCCGCTGATCGTGGCGAAATCGCTCCCGGCGACGCTCAGGTTCGGGCTTGGGGCTTGCTCGGCATGTCCCACTTCGTGGGAATGCGGAACTGCATCTGGCCGGACGAAGCGCCCGCCAAGGGGGATATTGATGCGCTTCTCGGGCTGGTCTCCCATGGGCTATCGATCACCGACTAAGTGTGCTGCGTTTGCGTCGCAAGCCCGCTGCATCGTCGCGAGACGATTTTTCTCAGGCGCTGAACAGCTGCCCTCGAGGACGGTCGAAATTGCTGTTTTCACCCTCTGCGAGAGACAGCAAATCGCGTCGTGAAAACTGATTCCAGAAGGGCGGCTCCCCATCATAAGTGATCAATCAGATTCATCGCTCCTTTCCTTCCTGGGCAACTGAACGCAAGAGCGTGATATCAGCCTGAGTCTTGTCCCGCAGGCGGGCATCCGCGGCAGCGAATTCAAGCAGAATGGCGCACCATAGACATCCCTGATGAGTTCTATTCCCAGAGATGAGCTCCGCACTATCTATTGTCATTCCTGCGCTGAATGAGGCGCAAACCTTGCCCTATTTGCTCGACGACCTGGCGAATCAGGATCTGTCGCTCGAGGTGCTGGTGGTTGATGGTGGATCCACCGATGGTAGCCAGGCCATTGCCCTGGATAGGGGCGCTCAGCTGATCGACTCCGAGCGCGGTCGAGGCCGCCAGATGAATTTGGGAGCAAAGCGTTGCAGGGCCCCGACACTCTTGTTCCTGCATGCGGATACACGTCTGGCTTGTCGACGGCAGCTATCTCGGGCGCTGGCGAAGTACCGTGCCGAAAGCGCGCGTTATGAGAATC
>JBFJJV010000022.1:0-27282 GCA_041635265.1 Panacagrimonas sp. | reverse complement strand
CAACAATCGCAACACGCCGGCGTCGAGCTGATTCTCCGGCGGCGCCTGAGTCAGCGCGTCGCCGTAAGCGAGCCCGGCCTCATTGTCGCGTCCCAGCTTTTCCAGCAATGTGGCCTTGAGCAGCAGCGCGGAAAATGAACGCGGCGCGATCTCGAGCGCATCATCTACGGCTAGCAGCGCCGCCGGAAGATCCGACGATGCTTGGTGCGCGGCCGCCAGATTGATCCGCAACAAAGGATTATTCGGGTAAGCACGGATGGCATCACGGAGAATTTCCTTCGCTCGCGCGGGAGCGTTCGCTGCAATAGCCTTAACGGCAGCAGCGTTGAATTCCATCTCGGTCGGGGTCTTCGCGGACACGGCTGGCTGAATTCTAGAGGCAGTCGTCAGCATAATAGGGCCAACTGGCAATTCCAACTATCCAGCCGCATCTGACTGCACAGGAATCTTCCCTCAATCGAGCAAATTGCTCACCACATTTGCCCCAAGTTCACCTGAAGGGTAGTAACCCAAGATCATGTCCGCTTTCGGGCGCTCAGTCATCGCCATCACGTCGCCAATCGGGTTATTCGCCGTCCAGCCTCGGTAAAAAGGCTGACTCAAAGCGTTCTGGCGAATCGCCGACCTCGCGGGAGCGCCGGGCCGTCGACGTGTTCATCCACTACCAGATCGATCTTCTGCAGCTGATCGACGTTGCTGCGATCAATAATCCAGAGTTTCGGAAAAGGTCGTGGCCCGATCGAGCCGCAGACATTGAACACAAGCGAGAAGTCGCACTTCTGTCTGCGCGCAAAACTTCTCAAGGGCCGCGATGGCGGAATGGGTTCGTCCGAGGGGCGAGTTGAACAGCAATCTAGGTTCATCACCCTTCGCACTCATTCTCGCAGGTCCGCGAGAGTTCGCCTGAAGGACCGCGTCAACGCCGTCGGTATAAAGGTGTCGCGCCTGCCCTCGGGAGGCCGCCGCAAGGTGTTCACCCAAGTGTTCCCCTGCACCACCAATTAGAAAGTTCAGCACTCGGGATTCCACTCTAACCTACTGATTAGATTGGTCGGGGCGACAGGATTCGAACCTGCGACCTCTTGCTCCCGAAGCAAGCGCTCTACCAAGCTGAGCTACGCCCCGATGAATATCCTGATTGTCCGAACTGACTGTCCGCGTAGCGGGGTCATCTCGCTGATTCGGCAGGACGTGTTGAGCAGCCGTTTAGACTCAAGCCCTAACGACTGATCTCTCACCCGCTCCGCGTACCGCTCGGCGAGCGCGCGAGTTTAGGGGATCGGGCCGGAGGGTTCAATCAGATAAAGGCTTGGGTTTAATTCCACTGAGACCAGGCGTCGGTGAAATAAGGCTGAATCCAACATAGGCTTCTATTCTGGGAAAGATTGGAGCCTGTTCTGCAACTGCACTAAACTGAAACTCATCGAAGGGAGAAGAAATAGAATGAGCACCGTAATCGGCCGTTCGAGCCTCAACGTCGCGGTCTGTGTGGCGGCGCTCATGTTCTGCTACGCCTACGTGTTTCATATCGAAACCGCGAGAGCACTTGCGGCAGAAGACGCCCTCCTCGAGTGGAGCACGTCCATCTTCTATTTCATCGCCTCCGGTCTTTTCGTTGCAGCGGCGAGGCGCCACGGATGGAGGAATGTCTGGTTATGGGGCTTTGCACTGATGTTCTTCTTTGCCGGCGGCGAAGAAATAAGCTGGGGCCAGCGTGTGATCGACCTAGAAACGCCGGCGACATTGCGTGAACTGAATGTTCAGAAAGAATTCAATCTGCACAATCTGGACGGCATTCACCAGCATGTCAGACTGATCGGCGTACTGATCGTCTGCGGCACCTGCTTTTTTATCCCCCTAACCGACCGCATGTTTCCGTGGTTCCGCAAGCTTTACCGGCAGCTGCACTTCCCGCTATACCCGCTCTGGTTCGTTGCCGCGCCATTTCTGGCCTTGCTCTATATGGTGATCCCGCGGCTGGTTCTGGGCAGGACCATTTTCTCCACCGATGAATTCGGCGAGTTTCTGCTCAGCGTCAGCTTCCTAGTTTTTGCCCTGTCCGTATTTGGCAATGGAACGGCAAAAACAATCAACAGCGAAGAACCGGGCGCACGAGCATAGTCCAAATGAAAGCGAGCACCTGACTCAGATCCAGGCTCTCTGTCAGGTGCCGCGATTTACATTCTGAAGATACCGTAGCTCGGATCAGCGATGGGCGCATTTAGCGCAGCTGAAAGTGAAATGCCCAGCGCATTGCGCGTATCTACCGGATCAAGCATTCCATCGTCCCAGATTTCCGAGGTAGTGTAATAAGCGCTTTGCTTGCGCTTGAATTCCCCCAGAACCGGATCACGGATGGCTGCGATGTCACTCTGCGTCAAGGTTTTGCCCTGCTTCTGCATTTGCCGGACCTTTATGTCCGCGAGCGTGTCTGCCGCCTGCTCCGCGCCCATCACACTGGTTTGTGACTGCGGCCAGGAAAACAGAAAACGTGAATCAAACGCACGGCCGCTCATCCCATAGTTGCCAGCGCCAAAAGATCCGTGGCATAGCACGGTAAATTTGGGCACCTCTGAACAGGAAACCGCCATGATCAGTTTGGCGCCATCTTTGCAGATACCGCGCCGCTCGTATTCCTGCCCGACCATGAAGCCGGTGATGTTCTGCAGGAAGATAATCGGCGTGCGGTTCTGATTGCACAGCTCAATAAAGTGCGCGCCCTTCAGGCTGCTGTCATTGAAAAGCACCCCATTATTGGCAAGGATGCCTACCTTGTATCCCCATATGTGGGCATAACCGCAGATCAGCGTTTTTCCATAGTTTGGTTGATACTCATGAAAACGCGAGCCATCGGCAAGCCGCGCAATCACTTCCTTCATATCGAACTGTGTCTTGATATCACGCGGCAATATTCCATACAGGTCTGATGCCGGGTAATACGGCTCTTCCGGCTCCTGCCAGGAAATATGCGCTTTCTCCGGTTTCTTGAACTGCGCCACGATATCTCGCGCAATGGCGATGGCTTCTTCTTCACTCCCTGCCGGATAATCTGCCGTGCCGGAAACGCTAGTGTGCATATCGCAGCCGCCCAGATCGTCTACAGACACCTCTTCCCCGGTTGCTGCCTTAACCAGCGGCGGTCCGGCCAGAAAGATGGCGCCGGTTCCGCGCACGATCACGTTGTAGTCCGAGAGCGAAGGGACATAGGCGCCACCGGCAGTGCAATGGCCCAAAACGACCGAAACCTGCTGCACACCCATCTTGGAAAGCACGCACTGATTGCGAAATACCCGCCCGCCAAAATATTTATCGGCGAACAGCTCAGCTTGCAAGGGCAAAAATCCGCCGGCCGAATCGCATAGATGCACCACAGGCAAGCGATTTTCGATCGCAATATCCAAGGCCCGTACCATCTTCTTGACCGACAACGGGAACCACGCGCCGCCTTTGACGCTACCGTCACCGCCGATAATCATCACTTCGTGGCCAGAAACCACGCCAATGCCGCTGACGCAGGCCGCACCCGGAACTTCACCACCGTAAGCCTCGTTGGCCGCAAGCGAAGACAGCTCCATAAAAGGCGTACCCGGATCCAGTAGCAGGTCGAGTCGCTCGCGCGCCAGCAGCTTGCCCTGCTTGCGAAGACGATCAATGTCGCGCTGTGGCCGATCTTCACGAACGGCTCGCTGCTTCTCGCGGAACTCGGCGGCCAGCCTCTGATTGTGTTCCGCATTGGCGCGAAACTCCGCGGACGCCGTGTTGAGTCTGGATTCAATTCGTCTCATTCTGCTTTCTCCTGAGGCTCCAGACTGAGCAGCACGGCATCGCGGTCAAAGGTTTGCCCGGACTCGAATGTCACGCTGGCGATCACAGCATCCCGTGGCGAGATAATTGTGGTTTCCATTTTCATGCTTTCCATGACCAGCAAAATCTGACCTCTCTTGACCGTCTCACCGGCTTTTACCGAGACGCTAATGACGCTGCCTGGCATGGGCGCAAGAATGCTGTCCTCAGCTGAGCCCCCACCGGCCGCAGCGAGTCGGTCCAAGGGGTGCTGGTAGCGTAGCTGGTAGGACTCTCCATCAATGTGCACATAGACATTGTCGCCGTGCCTGGCAATCGCTACTTCGATGCGTCGCTCGCCCAGACTTAGCCAGGCGCGCCCATCAATACCATCCTTGAGATCAATATCGAAAAGCTGATCATTGAAGTGGAGCCGATAGGCCTTGGCTGAACGCGACAGTTCGACACTGTGCTGTTCCTCTTCGAGTTTGAATGCGTGGTGCATCAGTTTCTCCAGGGGCCCATCGCGGCCTGAAGGTCAGGCACAGCATCGGCCACATCACGCATGGGTCTTGTGCTCAGGGAAGCTGCAGCCAAAAGTGCCTGCAAGGTGCCGGGAGACAATTCGGGTTCCGCAGCAATCTGCGGATTGGCGTCGAGAAAACCGGTGTGTACATCACCGGCAATGAATGCGGGGTGCGAATTCAGGCGACGCAGAAATGCGGTGTTCGTCTTACAGCCAAGTAGCACCGTGTCCCTCAGCGCAATGTCCGCCTTGGCAATCGCGTCGTCTCGATCATGGCCCAGCACAATCAGCTTGGCGATCATGGGATCAAAGGCGGAAGTGACCTCCCCGCCCTGCAAAACCCCGCTATCCCAGCGCACGCCCTGCCCCTGTGGCGGATGCAGAAGCAGGATCGGACCCGTCGTCGGCGTATAGACCCGCGCCGCATCCTCGGCGTAGATGCGGTACTCGATGGCGTGTCCTTTGGATAGCACGTCTGACTGAACAAAGCCGAGCTTTTCGCCCGCGGCAATCCGCAGCTGTTGCAATACCAGGTCGATCCCGGTTATTTCTTCCGTCACCGGGTGCTCGACCTGCAGTCGGGTGTTCATTTCCAGAAAATAGTACTCACCGCTCTGGTCAAAGATGAACTCCACTGTACCGGCACCACGGTAATCGATGGAACGCGCAATGCCCGCGGCGCTTTCACAGATGCTCTCGCGCAATTCGGCGTTGAGCGCCGGCGACGGTGTTTCTTCCACGATTTTCTGAAATCGGCGCTGAACCGAACATTCGCGCTCAAAAACGTGCACCACATTGCCCTGGCCGTCACCGAGGACCTGCACTTCGATGTGGCGCGGATTCTCGATATAACGTTCGACGTACAGTCGGCCGTCGCCGAAATAACGCAGGCCTTCGGAACGCGCTCGTTCCACTTCCTGCTCAAGCACAGCGATGTCACGAACGATGCGCATGCCTTTACCACCGCCACCTGCGCTGGGTTTAATCAGCAAAGGCGAGCCTACCTTGCGCGCTCGTTCGACAAACGATGCGGGCTCATCATCTTCGATCGCGCTAGGAGCGACCGGAAATCCGCCTCTTTCGACAAAATTGCGCGCTCGCACTTTGTCGCCCATGAGATCGATCTGGTCTGGTTTGGGCCCTACGAAGCGGATTCCCGCCGCTTCCACAGCCGCGCAGAAATTCATATTCTCCGACAGAAAGCCATAGCCGGGATGAATCGCACCTGCGCCACAGGATTGGGCCGCCGCAATGATCTGCTGCCCGTCCAGGTAGGCGCCTACCGGCGTCTCACCCATAATTTCGATCGCCCGGTCGGCCATCTGAACGGCCAGAGTGGCTGCGTCAGCCGAGTGAAACACCACCGCGCCTTTCAAGCCCAGTGATTGCACCGTGCGCAGGACGCGAACCGCAATTTCCCCCCGGTTTGCCACCAGCACACAGTCGAACGGCCAGTCCGAGACTGGTGCATCTGTTGCATTCATTGCAGCTCCTTGTCATGAATCCATCGTGAGGGCATTAGTCAGTCCTACTCACCGTTATATTTAAGCATGTTTACCTTCTAATCTATCTAAATACTGTCTAATGATGAGTTACACTTACTACCCTTTAGCGGTCTCGCTGACCCGGGCTGGATGCCGCCTCCGGGCAGCCGTGAAAGAAGGCCCGGGTCAGACAATTTCCCGAGGGTGCCGGGAAGCATATAAGCATTGATATTGAAGCGGCTATGACGAAGCGGCTATGACCGCAACGGGGCCATGGTTCGGGCTATGGAGGAGGTTTCGCTCCCTTCTGCACGTAGGCCTCGCTATCCATTATTCAGGGCTCAGCCCGGCGACCGTTGGCCAGATTTTCGCTACATTACTTAAAGAATTAACGAGGTGACAGAATGTCGAGCAGCAACGCCCCAAGCCTGACGCAAGCCTTTTCCGGCCTTTCCGATGATGAGATTGAAATTCTGGCTCAGGCTGATCGTTTTGCCGAAGCTGAAATGTATCCCCTGGCACGGCGTATGGACGACGAAGAATGGTGGCCAGAAACCATTTTTCCGAAGATTGGCGCGACCGGTTACTTTGGCATCACCGCTCCCGAAAGCCTTGGCGGCTCAGGACTGGATATTTTTACCAGCGGCCTCATTGTGCAAGCCATGTCGCGCTGGAATCATGCGCTTGCGCTCTCCTGGGCCGCACATGAGAACCTTTGCCTGCATAACATCCTGCGCAATGCCAACCAGGATCAGCAAAAAAAATATGTTCCAGGCCTGTGTAAGGGGACCTCAATCGGTGCATTGGGACTGACGGAGCCCGGCGCCGGATCGGATGCGCTCGGCTCCATGCGCACAACCGCGCGACGCGAAGGCGGCTTCTACTATCTGAACGGAAGCAAGATGTACATCACCAACGGCCCGATCGCCGATGTGCTGTTGGTCTATGCCAAAACCGACAAAGAAAAAGGCGCACAGGGCATTTCCGCCTTCATCGTCGAAAAGGATTTTCCGGGCTTCAAAGTCGCCCAGAAGCTGGTAAAAATGGGTTTTCGTGGATCGCAAACAGCAGAGCTGGTGTTTGAGGAATGCCGCGTCCCCGCCGAAAACCTGATCGGGGCCGAGAACCGGGGCGTCAAAGTAGTGATGTCCGGCCTAGATCTGGAGCGCGCCATGATTTCACCGATCTGTCTGGGCATCGCAGAACGCGCATTTGCCCTGTCGCTCGATTACGCGCGCCAACGCAAACAGTTCAATCGACCGATCAGCGATTTCCAGATGATCCAGGCCAAGCTGGCAGACATGTATACCTGGATCGAGTCGATGCGCCTGTTCAGTACCCAGACCTTGCGAGCCGCAAACCTGGTTGGCGCGGAGGACGGCGGTCGGGGTGAAATTCACAAACTGACGGCTGCCAGCGTGTTGTACACCGCAGAAACCATGAACAAGGTCCTCAACGAAGCCGTTCAGATTCATGGCGGCAGCGGTTATATATGGGAATCAGAAATCAACCGTCTGTATCGCTCCAACAAGCTGCTCGAGATTGGCGCCGGCACCAGCGAAGTGCGCAAAATGATTATCAGCAAGGAGTTGCTCGGCTCGTGAGCCGCGAGCGCATGCTAGGCGACTGGAACGCGCCGACAGTATATCGCTCGGATTTGTTCAGAGGTCGCACGGCATTAATTGCCGGCGGCGGCAGTGGCATCGGGCGTGCCACTGCCCTGCTCTTCGCGCGCCTTGGCGCCAAAGTCATGATCGCCGGGCGCAAACAGGAAAAGCTCGATGCCGTCATCGCCTTTGCGCGTGAGCAGGGCGCAGACGTTCAGGGCTTTGCCACCAATCTACGCGAGCACGACAACGTGCTGGCCTTGTTTGACGCCGCCAATAGCGCCCTCGGTCCATTGGATTATGTGATTAATAGCGCCGGCGGCCATTTTGCCCAAAACGCGATTGATTACTCGCCCAATGGCTGGAAAACGGTGATCTCCAACAATCTGGACAACAGCTGGTTTGTCATGCAGCGCGCAGCGCAGCTATGGCGCGATCAGGGCCGCGGCGGCTCCATCATCAATATTGTCGTTGTCACAGAACGCGGCATGCCGGGCGTGGCGCACACGGTCGCGGCGCGCTCTGGAATCATCGGGGTGACACGAACAGTGGCAGTGGAGTGGGCCCCACTAGGCATCCGGGTGAATTGTCTGGCGCCGGGTCTGATCGAAACAGAAGGACATGACATCTATCCGGAAGAAGCAAAAAAGGAATTTCCCAAAGCCAATCCCTTGAAACGCGCCGGCGCGCCGATGGACATTGCCGAAGCCTGCGTTTATCTGTCTGCGGGTTCGGGCAACTTCATCACCGGTGAGGTGCTCACCGTCGATGGTGGCGGTAAGTTGTGGGGCGAACTGTGGACAGCCGGTCGGCCTGACTGGTTTGCGTTCCCCGACTGAGAGACTCAATCTGTGTGCTTCGCCAGCTTGGCGAACGCCTTTGCTGTTCTTTCCAGCCGATCTATCAGTGTAGATAATCGCTGGACCTCGTCCACACGCTCGGTAGCAGGCGATACAGCGATACCACTACAAATCAGTTCACTTAGCTGGTCTGCCACCTTCTCGATATTCAGCGAGCCTTCGCCATAAAGGTAAGACCAGGCGTGGTGCTCCATGGCACCGAAGAAAATGTCGCGCAGCAATTCCATCGGCATCCCCTGGCGAAACTCGCCGTCTCGCACCCCCTCACGAATAACGTCGACAAACATTGCGGCATAGCGTTTGTTCATCGCAAATACCGGAGAGGCGGCGTAGCCTGGTTGTGAGCGCAATTCCCTGAAAACCAGACGACACATATCCGCCGAGTCACGAATCGTGCGCAGATGACGCCACGCCAGATAGCGAAAACGATTACGCGCGCCGCTGATCACTGCCAGTTCCTTGGAGTAATCGCCAAACATCTGTCCATACCAATGCTCAATGACCTGATTGAGCAGATCGCGCTTGGTAGGAAAATACTTGAATATGGTTGCCTCGGAAACGCCGAGACTTCGGGAAATTTCAGAAACCACCGCCGCCTCGTAGCCCCTGGCGCAGAAGCAATCTCGAGCGGCGGCGAGAATACGCAAGACGCGCTCATCGCGATCCATTCGAGTAGCCCGCGCGCGCCCTGCCTGCTTCTCCTTGCTTACCGCCAAGTGAGACTTATCGGCCAAGTCGAGCCACCTTCGCGAGCAATCCGCGATTTAAAGTGGAAAGCCACAGGATTCGTCGGCCAACCATGAGAAAATTCATTCCGGCGACTGCAGAGATGATGAATATTTGGGCATTTCCCCTAGGGCATCGCGACGTATTTAAGCGGCAAGCCCGCTGCAGAGGCCTTTGCCATCAACTGCTCGTGATCACGGGCGCGACCCACAAAGGTTATCTGCACCTCCCCCAGGTCCCTACCTTCAAGATTGGCTATGGCGCCGCTCATGATCTTGTAGGAAAACGCGCCTTCTGGACCAGAGACACCCAGACTTGTGCCCTTCCTGGCTGCTCGCTCAATGGCCGCACTTAATTCCCCAACGCGGTCATCAAGGTCCCCCGGCAGGACGTAGTGATAGCTTGCTGGCGTCCAATCCAGAACTTCGGGCCCGGCCTCCGGCTCTATTTCTTCGCCCGGCGCGCCGGCCTTATCTGTTGCGCTGACCGGCGTAGGGTCCATGGCTACAGACACGTCATCGATCGGCTGAACGAGCGTCAGGACCGCGGTATCTGCTTTTTCATCGGCCACCGTGCCGGGTGAAATCGAGGTGCGTGCGCTCACATAGGCCAAAAAGGCCACTACGGCGATCACGACCATGATGTTGATTGTCAGTCGGCCTGTCGGCATGTCTCATCCTCTGGTTTCAAGCCGACCATTGTAGTCAAGCTGATACAAGACGTCCGCGCCGCAGCCGGATCGACACGCATGCCTCATAGACGAGAGACCTGCGGGTCCACATCGGCATGCGCCCAGGCTGCCTTGAACTGCCCCTCCACCGTCTGCGCCTCCGCATCCTTGCCCTGAGCCCGCAATGCCTGCGCCAAGCCGAATAGCGACCAACCATTGCGCGGATGATTAGCGAGATCCACACGGTAGGTCTGTTCCGCAACTTCAGCCTGGCCTGCTTGCAGCTGCACGGCACCCAGCAGTTGCCGAATCGGCTGATGCCATACCGGTGGTTCGAAATAGGCCAGACCGTCTTCCAGCCCAACCGCGTCCTGCAGCATGGCTGCGGCCTGCTCTGCATCGCCGACGGATGCGGCAAGCTTTGCGGCGAGTACCCGCTGGGCAATCCGCAGAGCCCCGGACAAGGGGTGCTTGGGCCCGATCATTGCAGCTTCCCAGCGTGGATCTGCCGCGACAGCTGAGAGCACCTCCAAGTTCCTCTCGGCAGCAGCAGTATCGCCCTTGGCCACGTGCGCCATGCCCTGCGCAAAATTCCAGATCGCTTGAGGATAAGGAAGTTCAGGAGCGGGTGTCGGCATCGCCAGAATCTCGTCCCAGCGCCCAAATTGCACCCGTGCCTTGAGCGGAGTCACCAGAAAGTCTTGTAGAAAGATGAGATCAGGCAGCTGCATCAGTTCTGGCAGATCGGTAATCTTGGCAGTCTCCTCCGCGGCTGCAATTGCAATCTCGCTGGATCCCTGCATAGATGCCGCCCACCAAATAAAATGATGATTGTGAGGCACATAAGCTAGGGGATAGGCCCCGGGCTGCGGGCGACAAAGGGCCAGATAGGCATTATCTGACGCTATGGCCTTCTGATTCGCCACCACAGCGTCGTGGTAACGCCCAACACGCGTGTAGATGTGCGCCGGCATGTGCACCAGATGCCCGGACCCGGGTGCTAGATCGCGCAGCCGGTCAGCGGCGGCGACGCCGAGCTCAGGGCTCTTCGACGCTTCGACTGCGTGAATATACAGATGCAGCGCACCAGGATGTTCTGCATTTCGCGCGATCACGGATTCCAGCACCGCCACGATCTCGGAAGTCGCGCCAATGGGATTTTTGTCGGCGTCATAAAAATCCCAGGGCTGCAGGTCCATCAAGGCCTCAGCGTAAAAAGTTGCCGCGTCGAGATCATCCGGTCTGGCCTGCACCAATTCTGCCAGCGCATCGGCGTAGGCCCGGTCGAGCCCGCTTCTGTCCTCAGGTGCATTCTCGGCATAGCGAGTGGCTACTGCTCGGATAAACGCCTTCTCACGTTCGCTCGCAGCCTCAGAGAGGGACAATGCGCGCTGAATGCGAGACCAGGCTGTATCCGCGCTGGCCGGGTCCATTGCCGCGTTGACATGCGGCCCTAGGACCAGGGCCGCACCCATCCAGCACATGGCACATTCAGAATCGAGTTCGGCTGCCCTGAGAAATGAGCGCTCCGCCGCATCGTGATTAAAACCGTAAGTCAGGGCGAGACCCTGATCAAACCAGATGTTGGCCTCCGCGTGCGTCGTCGTAATCTGGAAATGATGACTTCCCAGACCGGGGATCAGACTCGCACCTGGAAGCTCCGAGAGTGGCAATTCAACTTTCAAATCACGCTCAGCAGGCCCGGCGTCCTGGTCCGCCATCCACCAATAGCCAAGCCCGAATGCGACGACGATTAGCGCAGCCAACAGTCCGTTCCTAGCCATGGGGCCTTCCTCCCAACCGCGATTCGCGGCAGGTGAAATTAGCCTCGCGCAGGGCTTAGGTCAAACCCAAAAGGAGTTCCTGGTACTGGACTGCTCCCTCCCAAAAAAAGGGGCGCCCGAAGACGCCCCTTTTTCAATACCTTGCACTAACGTACGGACTAGTTGAACTGCTCTTCCTCGGTAGAACCGCTCAGTGCCTTGACGCTGGATGCGCCGCCCTGAATCACGGTCGTCACGTCGTCGAAGTAGCCAGCGCCCACTTCCTGCTGGTGTGAGACAAAGGTATAGCCCTTCTCGCGAGCCGCAAATTCCGGCTCCTGGACCATTTGCGTGTAGTGCTTCATGCCTTCGCCCTGAGCATAGGCATGCGCAAACTGGAAGGTGTTGTACCAGTTGATGTGGATGCCGGCCAAGGTAATGAACTGGTACTTGTAACCCAGCGCGGACAGCTCTTCTTGGAACGACGCAATCTGCTTGTCGTTGAGGTTCTTCTTCCAGTTGAAGGAAGGCGAGCAGTTGTAGCTCAACAGCTGACCCGGGTTGTCCTTGAGAACAGCTTGGGCGAATTCACGGGCAAAACCGATATCCGGCACGCCGGTTTCACACCAGACCAGATCAGCGTAAGGGGCGTAAGCGACGCCACGTGAAATTGCCTGCTCAAGGCCGTTCTTGACGTTATAGAACCCTTCCGGAGTGCGCTCGCCAGTGATAAAAGGCTTGTCGTTCGGATCGAAGTCAGAGGTCAGCAGATTGGCTGCTTCGGCATCGGTACGGGCCAGTACGATGGTCGGCACACCCATCACGTCGGCGGCCAGACGCGCTGCCACCAGCTTCTGCACCGCTTCCTGAGTCGGCACCAGCACCTTGCCACCCATGTGACCGCACTTCTTGACCGCGGCGAGTTGATCTTCGAAGTGAACGCCGGCAGCGCCATTCTCGATCATGTTCTTCATCAGTTCGAAAGCGTTGAGCACGCCGCCGAAACCGGCTTCTGCGTCAGCAACGATCGGCAGGAAGTAGTCGATGTAGTCCTTGTCGCCCGGATTGATATCCTTGGCCCACTGAATTTCATCAGCGCGCTTGAAAGTATTGTTGATGCGACGAACCATGGTCGGCACGGAGTTGTACGCATACAGCGACTGATCCGGGTACATGGTCTCTGACGTATTGCCGTCTGCTGCAACCTGCCAGCCGGACAGATACACGGCCTCGAGGCCAGCCTTGGCTTGTTGCATGGCCTGCCCGGCGGTGATGGCGCCAAAGGCGTTTACATAGCCTTTCTTGGCTCCGCCATTGACCAGACTCCAGAGCTTCTCTGCGCCATTCTTGGCCAGCGTGTGCTCGGGCTGGAGGCTGCCGCGCAAACGCACGACATCAGCGGCTGAATAAGGACGCTTGGTGCCTTTCCAGCGGGGGTTCGTTGCCCAGTCTTGCTCAAGGGCCTTGATCTGCTGTTCGCGGGTGCTCATTGCTGCTCTACCTCTAGGGGTTAAAAAATCGGGAACCGAAAATGTGGAATAGAGAACACTCGGGTTCGAAAATTCGGGGCCTGACTCCCAGTCCCATTATTTTCGACGATGAGTCCTGAAGTCCGTCTACTAGTCGAGATACTCGTAACTGGGCAGCGTCAGAAAGTCTGCGACTTTGTCTGCGGTGGACATACGCGCCACCAGGCCTGCTGCTTCAAACATGCGGCTGTCGTAAAAACGCGCATCGCCCAATTCCTTGCGAATGGCGTCCAACTCTTCATCGATCACCTGGGTCACCAAAGCGGGTGTGACCACACGCTTGTCAGTCAGCTTCACCCCGTATTTCTGCCACTGCCAGATCTGGGTGCGGCTGATTTCTGCGGTGGCTGCGTCTTCCATCAAATCATGCAGCGGCACACAGCCATTGCCCTGCAACCAGGCTTCGGTGTACTGAATGGCGACATTGATGTTGTTGCGCAGACCCGCTTCGGTCATCTTGCCTTTGGGGCACTCCAGCAGATCCTTCTGCTTGATGCGATATTTGTATTGCGTCTTGACCTGATTCGCCTCCGGCATGTGTGCATCGAACACCTCCATGGCGATCGGCACCAGCCCCGGGTGTGCAACCCAGGTGCCGTCGTGACCATTCTTGACCTCACGCAATTTGTCCGTGCGTACCTTGGCAAAGATCTCGTCGTTCTTCTTGGGGTCTTTGGTGGGGATAAACGCGGCCATACCGCCCATGGCGTGCGCACCACGCTTGTGGCAGGTCTCGCACAGCAACTTGGAGTAGCTGTCCAGAAAGTGCTTGTCCATACCCACTTGCTGGCGATCAGGCACCATCCAGTTGCCGTCGGCATTGAGCGTCTTGATAGCACTGAAGATGTAGTCCCAACGGCCGCAGTTCAGCCCCACGATGTGGTTCTTGAGTTCGAACAGTATCTCCTCCATTTCGAACGCCGCCCACAACGTTTCGATCAGAACCGTGACCTTGATGGTTTTCTGGGGCAAACCCAGCAGGTTCTGCGCATCGACAAAAATCTTGTTCCAGAGCCGTGCTTCGTAGTGGCTCTGCATCTTCGGCAGATAGAAATAAGGACCGCTGCCGTTCTTGATCAGTTTGTTCGCATTGTGGAAAAAATACAGACCGAAATCGACTATGCCACCCGGTGCAGGCTGGCCGTCGATCAGAAGGTGTTTTTCGTTCAAATGCCACCCGCGCGGACGCACGATCAGCGTGGCGGTCTCATCATTGAGCTTGTACAGCTTGCCCGCCGGATTGGTGAACGTGATCTTGCGATTAACCGCATCGCGCAAGTTCACCTGGCCCTCCATCATCAGTTCCCAAGTGGGGCTGGCAGAATCTTCAAAATCAGCCATGAAACACTTGGCGCCGGAATTGAGCGCATTGATGATCATTTTTCGATCAACCGGGCCGGTGATCTCGACGCGACGATCCTGCAGATCAGCTGGCGTACCAGCAATTTTCCATTTACCTGAGCGGACCTTGGCGGTTTCCTTCAGAAAGTTGGGCTTCTTGCCCTTGTCAATTTTTTCCTGCCGCTCCTGGCGATAATGCAGCAGCGCATCGCGCTTGGGACGATGCGAACGAACAAGGGTAGCGACAAACTTCAGCGCTTCCGGCGTCAATATTTTTTTGTACGCCGGGGTCAGCTTTCCAACAATTTCAACGCCCTTGACTGCCGTCATCCACGTTCTCCGTTAAGACTAAGCGCGACCCACAATTCGATAACGAATGGTCGCCAGAATGGCCGCGAAGTCTAGCCAAACAGCAGCTTCGCTGCAATGCAGCAATTCACCTGCCCAGTGGCGCAGAAGTCAGGCGACGACCGACAATCAGCGGCCAAGCCTAATCTATCCAGTACTCGTAGCCTGGCTTAAAAACCAGCAGTCATATCCGGAGACCTCGGCTGACGGTCGGACCGGCCCGCCAGTCCCCTGATGTCGGCGCCTGGCATCTGCAAGTGCTTGGCATCATGGGTTTTTGTCGCGCCAGACAACGTGGCGAACGCCGCTTAGCGATGAATCGGCTGGTCGGACACAACGATCCCGTCGGCATCAGCATAAAGCCAGGCACCGGGCCTGAAGGTCACCCCCGCGAACTCCAGCTCCACATCATGCTCGGCGGGATGAGAGTCTTTCTTGCTCTTTCTGGGGTGCGTGCCCATGGCCTTCAAGCCAAAAGCCTGCTGGGAAATCTCGAGACAGTCGCGAATCAGGCCGTAAACCACGATGCCGGACCAATGATTCTTGACCGCCAGCAAGCCCAGATTACCGCCGACCAGAGCACAGCGGATGGAGCCGGCGCCGTCGACGACCAATACTCGCCCGTCTCCCGGCGTTTCCAGCGTGGCGCGAACCTGGGCGTTGTCCTCGAAAACCCTGAGCGTCTTGATCGGACCGTGGAAGGCGGTGACGCCGCCGTAATCCGCAAAAATGGGGTCGCAGGTCTGCGCTTCAGGATGGGCGTCACTCAGATCCGTTGTGGCATAGCTCATAGTGCTTGCTTGTCCTTAATCTCGCCTAATTAGTTAAAAGCTTCAGTGTATTAAATGGTTGCGCCGCCCCTCAATCCTCGGGATCACGATCATGAGGATGGCCAACAAACCCAGAGCAAGAAAGGCCATGAGCGTCCAGGCTGGCAGCGATAGCCCTATCCAGGCGGCATCGATCTTGGCGCAATTGCCGTCACCCCGAATCACCATCTGTAGGACTTCCATGAACGGCAGCATGTCCATCAGATAGTCGAGCGTCGGACCGCAGGCAGGGACCTGATCCGCAGGCAAACTCTGCAGCCAGACGTGGCGCCCCGCGATCAGCGCGCCCGCCGTTGAGAATAAACCGGCCAGGATGGCGTATACCCAGCGCCCAAACTGCTGCGGCTCGTGAAGCGCGCCAAGCAGAAAGACGAGTCCGGCACCGATCATGGCGATGCGTTGGAATATACACATGGGGCAAGGCTCATAGCCCTTTGCGTACTGCATATAGAGCGCGAACGCCATGCCAAAACTGCAGGCGATGAAGCCAATCAGCGAAAATTGTCGGAAGCTGAGCATTCAAGAAGCGTCGTCTGGATCGAATCAGGGCGAAGTTTGCAACATCGTACCGAAAGGAAGAAGTGAGGAAGGGTCCAGAACCTAGCCAGCCACGGAATTTCCAGCGAGCAATCTTCCAACAAACGTGAAACCATATTGTTACAGTTTCGTCACTCCCCCAATTCGCGAACTTGGCGGGCGGCATCTAGCCTGCTAATTCCGACCTTACGAACCGATATTCCTTGACTATGGACCAGACTGAGCACGCCTCCCCCCTCTCCGCGACTACGACAGCAACCGCATCGTTTGGACTGCTTAAGGTTGGAATCGCAGTCGGCTTTGTTCTGGCCGTGATTCTGCTCACCTATCTATACCTGGGCCATATCAGCATGACCCTGGTGGTGGCCTCCAGTTTCGGCGCTTACATGGCCATGAACATTGGCGCCAATGACGTGGCCAATAACGTTGGCCCTGCCGTGGGCGCCCGAGCAATGACGCTCATGCACGCGGTTCTGATCGCAGCGATCTTCGAAGCGCTCGGGGCGATTATTGCCGGCGGCGACGTGGTTACCACGATCAAGGGTGGCATCATCTCACCCGAAGCAATCGACAGCGCCGAATCATTCGTGTGGTTGATGATGGCGGCACTTCTGGCGGGCGCGCTCTGGCTGAATCTTGCAACCTGGCTGGGAGCACCGGTCTCCACCACCCACTCGATCGTCGGGGGCGTGCTCGGAGCTGGCGTCGCGGCAGCAGGCTGGTCTGTTGCCAACTGGGGCACCCTCGGCAGCATTGCCGCGAGTTGGGTTATTTCACCCTTTCTTGGTGGTGCGATCGCCGCAGGAATCCTCTATTTCATCAAGCACAACGTCACGTATCAGGATGACCTGATGGCGGCATCGCGGCGCATAGTCCCGATTCTGATCGGCGTAATGGCGTGGGCGTTCGCAACCTACCTCATGCTTAAGGGTTTCAAGCAGATCATCAAGGTGCCGACCGAGATTGCGCTCGGCGGCGGCGCTGCGGTCGGCATCATCGTGTATTTACTCAACCGCAGCCGGCTAGCGAAAACGACTCTAACAATGAGCAATGACCGCGCGAGCGTGAACAAGCTCTTTACCGTCCCGCTGATGTTTGCGGCGGCCTTGCTGAGCTTTGCCCATGGTTCCAACGATGTCGCCAACGCTATTGGCCCGCTGGCGGCAATTCATGACGCCATCATGACCTCAACCATAGGCGGCAAGGCCCCGGTGCCGCTATGGATCATGCTGCTGGGCGCCGTCGGCCTGTCGGTTGGTCTTGCCTTGTACGGTCCACGTCTGATCAAAACCGTGGGCAGCGAGATTACCGAAATCGACCCCACCCGGGCCTACTGCATCGCGATGTCCGCCGCCATTACGGTAATCATTGCTTCGCGTCTGGGTCTGCCCGTGAGCACCACTCACGTCACCATTGGCGCCGTCTTCGGGGTGGGCTTCATGCGTGAATATCTGAAGTCCAGCTATGCGCGCGTCATCGAAGAAATCCGCCGGCACCATCAGGAGCAAGACGCGACATCAAGCGAAGTGGAGGCCTTTCTGCGCCGTTTTGAGGCCGCCAGCGTCATCGAGAAAGACCGCATGCTCAAGGAACTCAAGCAGCGAGGAAAAGCCGGCGAGACCTCCATTTCCAAGCGGGAACGCAAAGGCTTGCGCAAGGTTTACCGCAAAAACATGGTGAAACGATCCGTTGTCTTCCGCATCGTGGCGGCCTGGATTATCACCGTGCCTGCCTCGGCTCTGATGGCAGCGTTTATCTACTTCGCAATTCGGGGGGCGATGCTGCCTTAGGGCGACGCCGTGACACCGGACACAGAAATAAACTGCAATCGCTCATTTCCCCTATTATTTCTTCTATAAATGTTGAAAAAAGAGGCATAATGCCGCCATTGCCGAGTTGACAAATACGGCAAATAATGGAATAGACGATCGAATACGCGCTGTGGAGCCGCATTCACAAGCGTTTATCGGGTCTGGGAGAGAGACAGATGCGAGTAACTCAACACGCCATAGGCATGGCCGTACTCAAGGAATTTCGGGACTTCCGCGTGCTGACCGCGGGCGGTGTTCTGACCATGAGCGACCTCACAGAGGCTTGGCAAAAAACTGGTCTCCGCACGCGCGACCTGCCCATCGGAATTCGCTGGCTTGAGATGAATCACTGCCTTCGAGTCGAAGACAGCGGCGAGCAGGAAGAAATCTTGGTTCGATTGCTGCCGGCAGGGGTCAAACGAATCGAGGGCTTCCCGTCCGGAATCTCGGGATTGATCAAAGAAATGTGGGGGGCGCACATCCTGCGCAAAGCCTCACGCCGGACGCACCGAAAATCCGACAAGCTTCGCCGCATGCGGGTCGCGGTGCATAAGGTTCGCCTCTGCGAACAGGCTGGGCACAGCCAGTCGGCCTGATTGCAGTTTGGGCTTATTTGTCGGCGCACCCGGACACGCCAACACAAAACGCGGTGAGCACATTTCCGCGCCGCACTGCCCCCGTTGCCATCGACGTCGACTCAGAATGGCTAATGGCAAGACTGCCACATAGGTCTCTTTGTTTGTGCGCGTGCGCTCGCCAAGGATGTTGGGAATCGTTGTCGCCCGCAGTGCATCTGCATTCACAGAAATTAAATTTCTGCCGAGACCTTTCTGCCTGCTGACAGGCTGACATTCCTGGCCTCGGTGGGCGCGCCATTTTACGGTGCAGCCGAATCAGAAAGATGACAGGCTAGCGCAGTTCACTCGCAAAACTTTTTCAACCAAAGGAGTCAGTCAATGATTGCATACGCAACCCTGGGCACCAACAATCTTGCCCGCGCAGCCAGCTACTACGACGCCCTGCTCGGCGAACTTGGCGGCAAACGCTTTATGGATACCGATCGCATCGTAATCTGGGCCAGCGCGCCCAACGCGCCGATGCTGTCAGTTTGCAAACCCTTCGACGAGAAAGCTGCCACGGTCGGTAATGGCACCATGATCTCCCTGGCTGCAGACAGCAAGGAGACAGTGGATCGCCTTTACAAGAAAGCACTGGAACTGGGCGGAACCGATGAAGGCGCGCCCGGTCTGCGTGGCGAGCACTTCTACATCGGTTATTTCCGTGATCTGGACGGGAACAAACTGAATTTTTTCGCGATGGTGTAATCGCAACCTGATTGCCTGAGGCTAAGGCACTGGGGCAAGGCACAGATGCCCCAGTGCTGGCTATGAGGATCACGAGTCGGGCAAGTTCTCGCCATGCCAAGAGGAGTTGGCGCTCATGGTTCTTCTCGGGCATCTCTTTCCGGCGCCAGGGCCAGCAGCACTGCGTTCTGCCCCAGTTACCACGGACAATTTCAAACTGCCGGGTAGTGGGGCAAATTGAGTTAATGTCGAAGGAAAGAAAGCACAGCCGGAGTCCGAGCGTGAGCCTGTTCAGCCGGTCTTGAATTCCAAAGTCAGTTGCGCCCGAATCGCTCGACAATTGGGCATTGCAGCGAATTGACTGACGCGCTGGCGACGAGAGTCGAAGGTCGGAATTTATCGGGATGCGTGCGACGCCGGCTTTTTAAGCGTCGGCCCGACCAGCCAGCAGGCTAGTGCGGGCATCAGGAAAATTGCGCCGAGCATGTTCACAAAAAACATATAGGCGAGCAGGATGCCCATGTCTGACTGAAACTTCAGGTCCGACCACCCCCAGGTAGCAACGCCTACACTCATCGTCACCGATGTGAAAATCACCGCCATGCCGACATCCTTGAGGGATTTTAGATAGGACCCCGCCAGGGAAGCCCCGTCATCGAGATGCGCTTTCATACGGGCAAACAGGTAGATTCCGTAATCCACCCCGACGCCGACCCCGAGCGCCAGCACCGGCAACGTGGAAATTTTCAGGCCGATACCCAAGTGCACCATCACCGCGTTGGCGAAATACGACACCAGACCCAGGGGCAGAATAATGCACAGGGTTGCGCGCCACGACATAAAGGTCAAAAAACAGAACAGGCCGACGGCGCTGAACAGGATCAGGGCGATCTCCAGCTGGGCGTCCGCCACCATCTCATTGGTCGCGGCCATGATGCCGCCGTTCCCCATGCCGAGCAGGAATTCCACGTCGGGATTGCTGTTGGTGGCGTTAAAAGCTTTTACCGCATCGGTCACCCTTTCCAGAGTGTTCGCCTTGTGATCCCCGACGTAGATGGTGACCGGCATGGTCCGGCAATCGTTGGAAAACAGCGCCTGAGAAGACTCCACCCGGTAAATATTGGCGGAGATCATCTGTTCGTTACGCGGAATCCCCAGAAATTTGGGATTGGCTTCATAGTTACCGATATTGCGCTCGCGAATGACCTGAGACAGGGCCTTCACCGACCTCACACCGGACACGTTTTTGATCGTCCAGACAAAATCGTCGACCGTGCGCATGACCGAAAAATCCACACAAACATCATTGCGGCTGCCCTTGGCAAGGACAATGATTTCGTCGAGACCAATATTGAATTTGGCGTCGATCGCTCGAATATCGCGATTGTATTGCGCATCGGGCCAGAATTCCGGAGCGCCAGTCTCTGCGTCGCCGATCACCAGTTCGCTTTCCATCCGGTAGCCATAAAGCGCCATGGCGGCTCCAATCACGATCACGATCGTCGCCTTGCGCGGCGTCGCCATGCTAGACAACCAGCGCCAGAAGGGGTGGTCAATGCCGCTGGTCGCGCGTCTCGCCCATGCCACTTCGCGCGGATTGAGGCTGGCGTATGACAGCAGTATCGGCAACATCACCTTGTTGGTGACCATCATCACCGCGACACCGATACTGGCCGTGATACCAAGCTCCTGAATGATCGGAATATCGATCAACATGATCACAGCAAACCCGACCGCGTTAGATACCAATGCGGTGGCTCCCGGAATAAATAATTTGCAGAATGCGGAGCGCGCCGCAGCCACAGAGTCCTCGCCCTCGACGATGCCAACCCGCCACACATTTGTCATCTGCACAGCGTGGCTGACACCAATCGCCAGAATCAGGAAAGGGACCAGAATCGATAGTGGGTCGATGCCAAATCCAAGCAATTTCACCAGGCCCAACTGCCAAACGACCGCAACAAGGGCAGTAACAATGGCAGCCAGCGCCAGCTTCCAGGAACCTGCAAACAAAAGCAGGAACAAAATAGTGATGGCCAGCGCGATCCCGAAAAACACGAGCACGCCCTCGGCACCGTCGATGATGTCGCCGATGAAAGGCGCGAAACCGATAATGCGAATCTCGATGTTGTCGCTGCCGTGCCGGGAGCGCAGTTCATCGAGAGCAAGCGCGAGCTGTTCGTAATCAATATGTGCGCCTGTGACCGGATCGTATTCGACCATATCCGCCACTACCAGAGCGCCTGACAGGTCGGTAGCCACGGTTTTGCCGATTTCACTGGACTTGAACAGATTACTTTTGACCTGCTCAATATCCTCAAGTGTCGGAGCGAAATTCGCCGGTACGATACGCGACCCGGTAAATCCTTCCTCGCTGACCGCCACGTAATTCACATTGGGGGTGAACAGCGAAGTGACCGTGCGCGCATCAACGCCCTGCATGACGAGTACTTCGGCAGTGACCTCGTCCAGAGCCTGAAAGAATTCTGGATTGAACATATCGCCGCGCTTGTCTTCCACAAACACGGTGACCCGGTTCGCGCCGCCGAACTCGGCGCGAAAATCCAGGTAGGTCGCCATGTAGGGGTGCGACAGGGGCAGACTCTTGTCGAATCCTGGCGATAGCTTCTGGTTGAAACCATGATAGCCCAAGGCCAGGGTCGCGAGCGTCACCAGTATCAGGATCGGCAGCCGGAATCCGAGCAGAAAATCGGCAGTCGCGGTGGAAATGATTCGCAGGAGATCTACGCGTTGCATTAAAGACCCTGAATTAGGTTACGCCTGTGTTCACTGCAGAAACAGTTCGGTGGCGGGCAGACGGTCAACCCCACCTTTCATGCTTGCCAGATAGACAAATTCTGAGTCTTGGGCAATCGCCGTAATGTCGATGCGATCGGGGCGTTGTCTGTGTCGTTTAACGCGCCCGTCCGTGCCAATCTCCAGAACGACCCCGCCGCGTCCGACCAGCAGGACTCGCTCTCCCTTGGATTCAGTCGAGGCGGCAAGTAAAAACTGGTCGCTGGCGTTTGGAATCTCCTGCCAACGATCAGCACCGTCGTCGCTCCCAGCCAGATCAAGTAAATAGGCCTTGCCGCTCATGCCATAAAGAAGAAAGTGGTCGGCCAGTTCTGTCACTCCAAAAAACGTGCCTGTGTAGGGACTTTCGACGACTCGCCACTTGTCATGTCCTGCCCGACGTCCGAATACCCCGCCGCGTTCGGCGGCAATCACCGCGCGCCCGTCCTCGAATTGCTGAAACGCAAACAGATGATTCTGATACCAGCTCTCGACAGAAAGCACCTGCAGGGACCAAGTCTCGCCGCCGTCGCTGGTGCTCCATAACTCACCGTCGGTGCCCAGCACCACACCCTCTCGCGAATTCTCGAAGCGGACGTTCAGGTAATAGCGTTCTTCTTCGGGTTTATAGCGCACAACACGCCAAGTCTCCCCTCCGTCCTGAGTCTTTAAAATGGTAGATTCATGACCGACCACCCAGCCCGTCTCGGGGTCGGCAAAGCTGATCGCTGTCAGGGTGACGTCCACCGGCGTTGGCAGCTGTCGCCATGTTTGACCATGATCTTCAGAGCGAATGATCGTACCGCGCTCACCAACAGCGAAGACACTACCCTTGTTGACCACAATATCGAGAAACACCGCCTGGGTGGCGAGGGGTAACAGTTTTGCGGGTCTCGGCAACTCCGAGGGCGGCGCCACTTCGGCCACGCCCGGTACGCCGGACCCGACTAATAAAAATAACGCGACGAAGATTTTTAGATGAAAACGCACGAACTGATCGGGGACTCCGGAGAAACAAGGTGATTTGGACTCAGTCGGCCTTCCAGGTCCAACCACCGACGTCCTTCTGCGGGACCCAAACTAGCGTTTGCCGAATTTGCGAAGCCCTTGCGGTGTGAATATCTCGATGTTAAAGGGCAAATCCGCCATCTTTGAAAACATATTGATTCCCTTCCCACTGTTCTCATTTTTGACCTGAGTGAACCAGTAGGGAAACGTGGTGTAACGCCCATTGATCAGGTCGATCTGGCTGTCGCCGTAGGCATTGAATACATTGGCCCCATAATATTGGATGTTGTATTGCTCACCTACGCGCCACAAGCGGTCTTTCGCGTCATACGCTTCAAAAGCAAGGCCGATCCAGCTGTCTTCATCGAAATAGGCCGTGTGCCGTTTGTAAAGGTGGCGCATTCCGGGTTTGAGAACGCTGTCGATAATCCAGACTCGGTGTAGTTCGTAGCGGACCAAATCCTGATTGATGTGCTTCTTGCCAAAGATGTCCTTGGAAGAGACATCTTCCTGCGCCAATTTGTAGGTATTGTAGGGAACATATTTTTCCACCGGCCCGCTGATGGTGTAATTGTGGCGAGATTCGCGGCCTCCAAACCACCACATCCAGCGGCTGGTTACGGTGCGCTGACCGTCTGAACCAAACGACGGGCTATCGTGAAAACCGATTTCTGGCGCTTTGCGAACCCGACGCTGTCCGGGGATATACAGGGATACCTGAAAATCAACGTTGTCGGCGTAGTTGCAGCCGCCAAAAACCAGGCCAGAGGATCGCGGTGGTTGCTGGATCTGCCAAGAGTCGCACAGCATCGCGCCGCCGTCGCGTTTGTACCAGTCGCTCTCTCCCAGTTCACCGGGTTGAGCCCACCACGTCCACAGCAAGCGGTTCTCAATGATGACGTCGGTACGATTGCCGAGGGGATCAATCAGAGCGCCGTTGCCGAAGCCATGCTGCCCCATGCCCTGCCAGCCCAGAAAATGATTCCAGCCCGCTTCATAGGCGTTTTTGGGGCGTGGAAAAGGCAGCCCCCCGCCGGGAATCTGATCTCTGAGACAGATAATGCCGTCCGTCAGGGTTTCAGGGCATAGCTTGATGTTCTTTGCCTGTTTCAGCGTCGCCTCATATACCCATTTGTCCGCCACCGCAGTCCGGTGGGTGGGATAGATATGCATGCGAAAGGTTTCCGGGTACTGCTTGAACATGCCGATCTGGCCAGCGGTTAGTTTGTCCAGATATTGCTCGTAGTTCTGTGCGGTAATCGTAAACAGGGGCTTTTCATCGGCGAACGGATCGGGCCATGTATTCTCGACGCGGCCCTCCGGCACCGGCATGGGTGTGCCCGACCAGGCCGGAATGGTGCCATCCGCATTGCCGGCCCGGATAGCACCTGTGGCGGTATATTTAGTGCCCTCCAGACCGATCTCGGCCAGTTCCGCGCTGGTCATTGCGGCCAAGGCAGGGTTGGCCAGTGCGGCCAAGCCGATAGCAGCACTGAAGAGTATTTTTTTCTTTGACGATGCGGCTTTGATGATCATTTTTTCGCGCTCTCGAATACGTTCTCGGGTCGAAATATCTTGCTCAGGCTATCCGGGTTCAGGTCGCCCGCGACTAGAACGACATGCCCAGACTGATGGCAACGAAATCCCGGTCAACGCCGCCATTGAGGCGCCCACCAGCTCGGTTTCGTTCATCGTTTCTGCCGGAAAAGAGGGTCCAGTTGATGCCGGCCTTGTATCGCCCGCCCTGATAACTGAAGTCCATCCCCAGAGTCAGCGCCTGACGGTCCTCGACAAAAAGCTTGCCGCCGCCCAGCTCGTTGGAAAATCCGTCGATGTCCCATTTATAGGCGACGAAGGGGCTAACTTCGATCAGCTTGAACAGGGCCGCTTCGTAGGTGACATTCTGCAGAATCTGTAAGCCGTAGAAATCACTGGTGATAGCGCCTGGGGTGTGGGGGGCCGGGGCGTTGGCATTGCCTTCGAACAAATCTGATTTATCGGCGGGCAGGCCGTCGATCCAACCATAGGCCACTTCCGCCAGAGTCATGCTGCCGTCAGCGCCGATGGCATGCACCACCCCCCATACGCGCTGAAAAGTAAACTGCAGCTGGTGGCGGTCAACTTGCCCATAGCCCTTCTGATACGGCCCGCTCGGAGCGGCCCCGATGCTCGCCAGTAGCGGCGATAGCAGTTGTATCGGCGCCCCATCACGAAACGAATATTCGCCGCCAATGGCCCATCCACCGATATTCGTATTAAAGGATGCACCCCAGCGCTCGATATCTTCGGCGTAGTCCAGAAAGTAGAACCCGGTGCCCTGATAACCGGAGACCATCGGCGCATGGTCGTGCAGGTTCTGGTAATAAAATCCCAGTTCGGTGCCGTTGAAAAGCGTGGGTAGAAAACGTCGCAAAGCCACACCGTACTGGCCGCTATTGCTCGCCTCATTGTCACCAACCCGCGTCAGTGCACCTCCCAGCAGGTCGCAAGGGACGCCATCGAGCGCGACACAATTGCCGAAAGAGCCTGGCACGGGGCCAGGTTCACCGAGGACTCCGTCTCCATCGCGGTCCATTCCCCCACCGGTCGCAGCGCCATCCAGCGTGGTCCAGAAACTGCCCATCGGGTCGAGCACGATGGGATCGTAAGCAAGCAGGAGAAACCCTTCGAGCGTCCAGTTCTCCAGAAAAGTGTAGCTCGCATACAGCGCTTCGGTGCCGACGAAGGCATCCTTCAGTTCCCGTCCCGCCTGGCGCAAGCTGCTCAGGTTGACCGTGTTGATATCGTTCAGGGATCCCTGAATGAAAGTATTTTCTCCCCAGCTGATGACCTGCTTGCCGAGCCGCACCATCAGTTGTTGGTGCTCACCAAAGTAGGCGTACACGTAGGCATCCGTCAGGTTTTCTTGGCGCTTGAGTTCGTCCTTCGCCTTGCCGCGCAATCTGGCGTCCTCAGCCTCGAAGTCGTAAAACACATTGCCGCGAAACAGTGCGCCATAGTTGCTCGTCCACTCCAGATCAAGCGTAACGGAGGCGCGCACCTGATTGCTGAAGATATCGCCGCGATCCGGATACAGCGCCCTGTTGCCGTAAGCACCCTTATTTTCTTCGGCCGCGTTCTCAGTGCGGTACTGGAGCCCATAGGTAAGGTCGGTGTCCAGCGCTCCGGAAAAATTGCCGCTTCCGATGTTGAATGCATGCACTACCGCCAGGGGCGAGAAGGTCAGAAGCAGGCCGAGGCAGCTGGTCGCGAAAAGTCGTCCGGAAACCTGTTTCATCTGATCCCCCCGCATATCTGGCTATTTATATCGGATTAGCCGGCTACTAAAAGCCGACTTCGACATATTTGATTATTCACTGTCGACAAGCTCTACAAACCGAGGGCGCGTCGAGTGCATCGTTATGCAAGCGTGATTTTACTACCACCATGACGCAGGCGGTGTCAACCGACGCGGGAACGCCATGGCTATTCTCCCTACTCCGAAACGAGTCCAATTTGATGATGCGAGCCTGCAGGTGCAAGCCCTATCCCTTCGCGGAGCCCGCCCAGTCGCTACGGACGACCGGAATACTTGCGCGCAGTTCTGACGCACGCGGCACGCTTTCTCTAGCCCCCCGCGCGTCTCTACTTGCCGCACCACACCACGGAAAGCACTTCGGTCGGCTCAATACCCGCAATGGGTTTAGCACCGAGTCCGGGGCAAACCTCTGGCTGCAATAGATGGATGAGCTTGCTTGAATGGCTCTTTCCCCCCCCCCCGGCGTAAACTTGGCGAACCCGTCACGCGCAATTGCCTCGAATGAATTCTCAGACTTCGCAAATTGATCAGCCGTTCCTTGCGTCTTGGCCGCACTGGGGTCCAAGCCGCTCGCGAGCGCCGGCAAGCCGCTTGCCAGCTACAGCACCTCGTCTATCTGGGCGCTTTCCAAAAGCGAGTGTTTTGCGCTTGCCCGCGCGATGGGAGTCGAAGCGACATTGCTTCAAGCCGGTAGACTGCACCATGAGATTAAAGGCCACCCTCGGCTGCTCGTTTGTAGGGCTTTTCGCCTAGCTTTGCAGCTCTTACCTTGCGTTGCTAATTGCCATCTCGGTGCCGTCAGAAATACCGTCAATTCGCTGAGACACCAAGAGATGTTCTGATTCCCTCAGACACAAAAAAGCCACAAACCTTTGAAATCTGTGGCTTGATGGGACCTTATGATCCTTTGTGCAACTATGGATTGGTGGAACGGAGGAGGATCGAACTCCCGACCTTCGCATTGCGAACGCGACGCTCTCCCAGCTGAGCTACCGCCCCATCAGAACGGGGGAGCATAAGGACGGCCCGAAGTTTTAGCAAGACTGACCGCGCAGCTCCGT
>JBFJJV010000021.1:0-29117 GCA_041635265.1 Panacagrimonas sp. | reverse complement strand
TCCCTGTTGCTTGCCAGGGGTTGCTACCAGGGTTGGGGTATCAGGGTCTTTGGCAAATAAAGAGGGTGACAGGGATGCCCGTCTTTCGTCAGGCGCAGAACATTCAATCGCGGCAGCATTTTCCGGACTGCGGACCCGCGTTGCAGGTACGCACCGTGTATGCCCCACGCGGCGACAACCACCTTGGCCTCTGTTGCAAGTTGCGTGAGTGCCTTGTTATTACCCGGGCCGACAGGGTCGGTCTGGGCTTTCATGTCAGGTGGCAGGGTCGCGCGGTAAGCGAATATATTGGTCATGATCAAGCCGCTGTAGCCCCAGTCCATTGCATAGCCGATGCAACGGCGCACGGTGGGATCATTTTTGCTTTCATCAGCCGTGCTGGGATTGAGTCCGACGAACATGGCGAAGCCATCATCGCCATCATCCCACTGTCGCCACAGGGCATAGCGATACTTTCTGCAGCGGCTGAAGCGGGCGCCAGTCGCAGGGTCATCACCTCGACCGATGATGCTCAGGCCTTGTTCGCTCACTGAAGCTTGCCAAGGCTTTGGCCGACGCGAACGATGCCGCCGGGGTGCACTGCCGAATCCCAGTTGACGCTGCCTGGCGGAGTGAGCAGAACAACGGTTGACCCCATGTTAAAGCGGCCCATCTCGGCGCCGCGTTCGAGCGCGAATTCCTGATCAGGTTTCCATCTGTGGATGCCGCTACGTCGATGAGGCGGTGTAATCTGTCCGGCCCAGACGGTTTCCATGGAGCCGACATTCAAGGCGCCGACCAAAACCAGGGCCATGGGACCCTTGTCGGTATCAAACAGAGTCACTACGCGTTCGTTCCGGGCAAACAGACCTGACATGGCGCGGGCAGTCGCCGGATTCACGCTGAACAGGCGCCCGGGGATCAGGGACCAAGCCTTGAGCCGGCCGCTCAGTGGCATGTGGATGCGATGATAGTTATACGGCGCAAGATAAATCGTGCAGAACTGACCGTTAAGAAAGGGTGCCGCCAAACGCTCGCTTCCAAGCAGTTCTGCCGCAGAGTACTGGTGAGCTTTGGCCTGAAATATCTGTCCGTGCTCAATGTCGCCGAGCTGGCTGACCGTTCCGTCCACTGGTGACAGATAGGCGCTTCTATCAGGGTCGATCGGCCTTGCTCCGGGCTTCAGCGCCCGGGTAAAAAACGCGTTGAAATGAACGTAGTTCTCCGGCTGGGGATGCTCCGCTTCAGCGAGGGAGATGGAGAAGGCGTGCATGAACCATTTGATGAACGCGTTCTTGAACCAAGGCGTTTTAATACGCGTGAGCTTGAAAACAAGCCAGGAGATGAATCGAGTCGGCAGGCATAGCTGGAGCAGGGCGAACATTCTGTCGCCCAAACTGGCGACTGATTGATTTTTGGCAGGCATCAGGAAGCTGCATCCTGACTCGGGATGATTTTTGAGAAATCGGGCACCAGTTCATCCAGTTTTAGCGGCGGCGTGAGGTATGCCGCGATCTGGCCCTGCGGATTGATCACGATCAGCGAGGCCGAGTGATCCATGGTGTAACTCTCCTGACTCGGGCCGGGTGACTTCATGAAGACGTAGCCAATGGATTGGCCCAGGGACTCCAAATCTGCACTCTCGCCAGTGACGCCGATAAAAGAGGGGTCAAAATAGTCGACGTAGGCTGCGAGAAGTTCCGGCCGGTCGCGCTCAGGATCTACCGACAGGAAAACCACTTGCAGGAATTTGCCCTGTTCCTGCAGCTTGCGATGCACTGTCTTCAGCAGGCCGAGTGTATTGGGGCAGATATCGGGGCAGTGAGTGAAACCGACGAAGATCACACTCCATTTGCCCGTCAGGCTGGCATTGTTGAAAACAGCGCCCGCGTCATCCTTCAGCGCGAATTCAGGAACCTGGCGCGGCTGTGGAAGAAAAGTGCCGGATGCCAGCTCCACTGGAGTGGAGGGCGCTGACGGCCGATTCAGCATCACGGCCGTGGCCATTCCAGCGGCCAGTGCGGCGGTGGCGAGCAGGGCGGAGCGCATCTGACTGGAGGAAGTACTCATGTCGACTCGATTGATCGGGGCATAATTGGTGGAACGAACTTGTAATTATCCCATACCGACCATGTCCGATTTTGCACGAATCCCGAAAGAGCTTGCTGATTTACGCGCCGTGCGCGATTGGGTGCGTTGGGGGGCGAGCCGTTTTTTGGAAGCGGGGCTGGTTTTTGGTCATGGGACCGACAATGCGCTGGATGAGTCCTTTCATCTGGTGCTGCACGCTCTGAATCTCCCGGGAGAAATTCCAGCGCTTTATCTGGAGAGTGCACTGACTGACTCTGAGCGCTTTGCGGTGTACACCTTGCTGCGAAAACGCATCGATACCCGCCAGCCCGCGGCCTATCTCGTCGGTGAGATGGAATTCGCCGGATACCCCTTCTACGTTGACCCCCGCGTGCTGGTGCCGCGCTCACCGATCGCTGAATTGATCGAACGAGGTTTTGTACCGTGGATGGACGCGCCGCCTGAAAAAGTTCTGGATCTTTGCGCTGGATCGGGCTGCATCGGCATTGCCTGTGCGCTGCATTTCGACTGCGAAGTGGACTTGGGTGAAATTGATGAGGGCGCGCTCGAAGTTTGCGCGCAAAATATCGAGCGGCATAAGCTGGGCGATCGGGTTACCGCACGTCAGAGCGACCTTTATGCCGGGCTGGGTAATTCGGTCTATGAGCTGATCGTCACTAATCCGCCCTATGTGCCTACAGCCGAATGGGAGGCGCTGGCAGAAGAGTACAAGCGAGAGCCCAAGCTGGCACTGGAAGCTGGCAAGGACGGCATGGATCTGGTGGAGCGCATTCTGCTGGGCGCTGCAAAGCATCTTGGCCGGGATGGAATTCTGGTGTGTGAGATTGGTGGAAGTCGGGCCGAATTCGAGGCACGCTGGCCCAGGTTGCACGTGACATGGATCGAATTTCAGCGTGGTGGCGATGGCGTATTTGTTGCGACCCGTGATGATCTGAACAAGATTCGGGCGGCCGGCTAAGCGTGTCGCACGACCACAGCCATCATCAGCACGCGCACAAGCACGGCGGTTCAGCCGGCCGGCTGAAGCTCGCCTTGGGGATCACTGTCAGTATCATGCTGCTTGAAGCTGTCGGCGGGTGGTGGACGGAGTCTCTGGCCTTGTTGGCCGACGCAGGGCACATGCTGGCGGACGCGGGTAGCCTGTTATTGGCTGTGCTGGCTTTGGCGCAGGCGAAGAAGCCGGCAGATGCCGAACACAGTTACGGGCGCAGCCGATTTCCCGTCCTGGCGGCCTTCGTTAATGGCTTGCTCCTCTTGGCGGTGAGTGCGTGGATTTCAGTCGAAGCCTTGTCCAGATTGATCTCCCCTCTGGAGGTGGATGGTGCAAGGATGGCAGCGGTGGCCGTCGTGGGCTTGCTGGCCAATCTGGCGGCATTCTTTCTGCTGCACGGCGGAAATGAGGCCGACCTCAACCGCCGCGGTGCAGCTGCGCATGTGCTCTCAGATCTGCTGGGCTCAGTCGCCGCGGTGATCGCCGGTCTGATTATTGTCTTCACCGGCTGGATGCGCGCCGATCCGGCGCTTTCCCTGTTTGCTGCGTTGCTGATCGTGCGCATGGGCATTCGCATAACCCGGGAGTCTGCGCACGTGCTGCTCGAGGCAGCGCCGAGCAGTCTGGATCTGAATCAGATCGCTGTACTGTTGCCCAAGGAAGTGCCGGGGGTGGCAAGCGTGCATCACCTGCACGCGTGGACGCTCACACCTGGCGATAATCTGATGACGCTACACGTGGTTCTGGCACCGTCGGTGGACGCGGATCTGACCCTGTCGAATATCCAGAACTGGCTGCGCGATAAGCATCAAATTGGTCATGCCACGGTTCAGGTGGAGCGTTCTGACTGTGAGGAAGTCTCCGACTGCGGGGCACATGAGCGACAATAGGGACTTGATGGGCAATTTTTCGCCTGATTGGCATTAATATTTAAATTTCTACTCTGAGAGCGGTATGTCTGGGAATACCTTCGGTCGTCTGTTTTGCGTCACCAGCTTTGGCGAAAGTCACGGTCCGGCGATAGGTTGCGTGGTGGACGGCTGTCCGCCGGGACTGGCGCTGGCAGAGTCCGATCTGCAGCCGGATCTGGATCGACGCAAGCCGGGTCGGTCCAAGTACGTCACCCAGCGCAAGGAGTCCGACACCGTTCGAATTCTGTCGGGCGTGTTCGAGGGCAGAACCACCGGAACGCCGATCGCGCTGCTGATCGAGAATCAGGATCAGCGCAGCTACGATTACGACAAGATCAAGCAGACTTTTCGGCCTAATCATGCCGATTACACCTACGTACAGAAATACGGCTTTCGGGATCATCGCGGCGGCGGTCGGGCATCCGCGCGCGAGACGGCGGTTCGCGTGGCAGCAGGCGGCATCGCCAAGAAGTGGCTGAGGGAGAAGTTTGGAATTGAGGTTCGCGCCTACGTGGCCCAGATTGGCCAGTTGGAACTGGCGCTCAAGGACTGGGATGCCGTAGAGAAGAACGCCTTCTTCTGCGGCGATTCCGCGCGTGTGCCGGAATTAGAAGCCCTGATCGACGGGCTGCGCTCCCAAGGCGATTCTGCCGGCGCGCGCGTGGAGGTCATTGCCTCGAATATGCCAGTCGGTCTGGGTGAGCCGATATTCGATCGGCTGGACGCCGATCTGGCTCATGCTCTGATGGGTATCAACGCGGTCAAAGGTGTCGAGATCGGTGACGGCATGCGCGTGGCGGGTATGCTTGGGACAGAACATCGGGACGAGATGAGTCCAAAGGGTTTTCTGGCCAATCATTCGGGTGGCGTGGCCGGCGGAATCAGCACCGGGCAGGACCTGAGGTGCAGTATTGCGATCAAACCGACGTCCAGCATCACGTCGCCGGGCAAGTCCATCAACGAAGATGGAGAGGCGGTGGATATGCGCACGACCGGCCGCCATGACCCCTGTGTGGGTATTCGCGCGGTGCCGATCGCTGAGGCGATGGTGGCTTTGGTGCTGATAGATCATGCGCTCAGGCACCGTGCCCAGAACGCAGATGTTGCCTGTAATACACCGCAGATTCCAGGTTCTGCTGATTAGCGGAATTTCAGATTCTGTCTTTTATCAGACAGATATATCAGACAGAAAAGTGATGAGTTTCAGCTTGTACTGGAAGCTATCGGCATTCTACGCCGTCTACTACGTGGCGGTTGGGGCATGGGTCCCGTACTGGCCGCTTTATCTGCTGTCTCTGGGTTATACACCAGCCCAGATCGGCGTCGCCCTGGCCTGCACCGCACTGGTTCGCGTCGCGGTCCCGGTGGGTTGGGGCTGGGTCATGGATCGCAGTGACAAGCGCATGCCCTGGATTGGCGGCGGCATGCTCGCCGCAGCGCTGTTGTTCGGATTAGTCCCATTCTCGCCCAATTTTGGCGTGCTCCTCGGCTTGCACGTGGCCTATGCGATTTTCTGGAACGTGGCCTTGCCCGCCTTCGATGTCGTCACCCTCAATCACCTCTCTGCCAGTGGCGGAGAATATGCACGGGTCCGGCTTTGGGGCAGCATTGGTTTCATTGTGGCGGTCGCCGCCCTCGGTCCGATTCTGGATCTCACCGGCGTTGGCCTGGTGCCCTGGGTTGTGGTGGGTGCCATGTTGCTGATGGTGTTGCTCAGCCTGCGTATCGCTGATGTGAACGACCAACGAGGGGCAGCTGACGTAGTCGAAGGCTTCATGGCGCGCGTGCGTCGGCCGGGGGTCATTGCCTTGCTGTTCGCCTGTTTCCTGTCTCAGCTTTCTTTCGCGCCGTTTTACGCTTTCTTTTCCATCTACCTCGAAGATCACGGCTATTCCCGCTCTGCCATCGGTGCGCTGTGGGCGCTGGGCGTGATCGCCGAAGTCTTTGTTTTTCTTTACACCGCAAGAATCATTCGTCGTTGGGGAGCGCGCTTGATTCTAATTCTTACATTGCTGAGTTCGGCACTGCGCTGGACCTTGCTTGCCTTGTTTGTGGACAGTGCCGTGCTGCTGGCGATCAGTCAGGTCCTGCACTTTATGAGCTTTGCCGTATACCACGCGGTCACTGTTCACTACATTCATGAGCTTTTCCCGGGAAGAATGCAGGGCAGGGGGCAGGCTCTGATGGCCGCTGTGAGCTTTGGTCTGGGTGGCGCCGTGGGAAGCTTCGTGACTGGCTCGGCCTGGGATGGCTATGGACCGCTTGTGGTTTATCTCAGCGCCGCCTGCATCGCTTTACTAGGCGCAGTGGCTGCCCGTTTTGCGCCCCGGCTTAATCCGGCGGCAGTACCGCTGATTGCCGAGTCCCCCGGACACGGCGCCTAGCCAGCCTTGCTCACAAGTGGCTTGAAATTAGATAGAGCCCGCCAGATTTGGAACTTAATGACAAATTGGAACCCGAGCACGTGATTTGGGCGGTTTCTGCAGCATTGCCGCCTCAAATCCCGCCACCCAAAGCCAATGACTCGATCTGATTCTGACACTCTCGGGCTAGAGGCCTACTGAGCCTTGTAGGCGCTGAGTGTGGTATCCACCAATGGCGGAGAGGTAACCCGTACATCGATCCGTCTGGCTGTGACGGTATCGCCAGCAGGGCCCAGGGCCGACGAATCGACTACCGAGACGCGTACGGTGTAATCGTTCAGGCCGGCAATGGCATTGCCGTCCTGATCCCGTGGACTCTGATTAATGCCGTTGTAATCGAGAACATCGTCGAACGTTGCCCTGACTTCGCCTATATTGCTGCCATCCGGGTCGGCGTAATCCCTGGCCAGAATCTCATCCATATAGGCTTGGCCGATGGCAATGGCCTGCTGCTGGCGTTGCGGGTCGGCGCTATGTGTCAGGGCCACCACAAAGACCAGCATGACCCCGCCAACGGCAATCGAAATTATGACGATGGCCATCACCAATTCAACCAGAGTGAATCCGCCCTGTCTCACTGCAAAACAACCTGGCCCGTGCCGTTACGAATGGTCATCGTGCGTGTGCCAATCTGAATGCTCAAATCGGCGGCGGGGGTGACTCCGTCCGTGGTGCTGTTCCCTTCTGAGTTGAAGATGCGCGAGACTGGGAAACCGCCTGCGGTTGTGATGCTCAGGCCGCTGGGCGCAGTGCCGGCGTAGGGCGTCTGCTGGGTCGCCGGGTCCACCACCTCTGCATTGAAATTGCCAGCACAACTGCCGGCGACAAAGCTGTCCGGCTGATTCAGCCGGTACTCACTGGCGCTGGCCAGCGTGAAGCGAACCGGACAGCGTGACGCAATCGCCAGTTTCTGTGCGTATCGGGCGGCAGCGGTGATTTCCTGGGAGTACCCCAATTCATCAAACGCGCTGACACCAGGGAAGCGCACGACCACCATGGCCGAGAGTAGGGCGAGTACCAACATCACCACGACCAACTCGATGATGGTGAAGCCCGATTGCGCCTTGACCGGCACGGCGGACCGGGCAATCAAGCGATTGCCCGGCCACACAGGCTTACTAACTGCAGTTTGAAACGTCGGTCGTCACCAAGCCTACGCCGCCGGCTGCTGCTGGCGCTGAATACGTGACCATACAGGTCGTCGCAGTCGATAGGCTGTCGGTTGCAAAAGTCGCGGAATCGGTTCCGGTAGTGCCCCACACCGGGGTGAATCCGTCCAGACTCAGAATGGAATTCCCAATTCCGGCTTCAAGGGAACTGGGGTAACCAAACACCAGTGCAACGGTTGTGCCTTCTAGGGGCACAGAGCCGGTAGCGCCGGTTTGGCCCCTGGCCAGAGCCAGGCCATGCACCAGCGCTGTGGCACTGCGCAAGCTGCCCGCAAGGCCCTGAATCGCGGCTTTGCGTGCGTCTTCATTAACACCGGCGAAGCGTGGGACGGCAAACGCAGCCAGAATTCCCAGGATCACCAGCACGACGATCAACTCAATCAATGTGAAACCGCCTTGCTTGCGGCGGATAGTTTTTACGCTGTAAATACTCATTCTACGATCTCCTGCGAGGGCGATGGCCGCAGCCACTGCCTTCACTCAGGTGGTAAATCCGGTATCTCTGGGATGCGCCGCAGCGCGCCAGAAAATTCCGGGCCATCTCCAATATGAAGCCTTGAAGCAATAGATGCAAGCAAGATCTCTGCCATAGGCAGTCTCCTGCTTCCTGCCGGACGCTCTTTTTCAGACGCTTGTCAGAGGCTTAGCAGGATGAATAGCAAGGCACTACAGACCGCAGTCACGATTGCTCCGGTGAGCCGTGGCCGACTCTCAAGCGCCGCGTTCAGGGGATCGAATCTGCGATCTATGGTTTGGTCGGCGGGGACGGCCACCCAGCGATCTGCCCACCGTTCGGGGACTTTAAGAAGACTGGGTCTGATGAAAATGACTAACCCTAACACCAAGAAAATGACATTAAACGTGACATAAGACCAAATAATGGCCTCAACGACCCAGTCCAGGCCCATGCGATGGAGTTTGGCGGGGAACAGGTCCAGCAGGGCGTTTGGCTCGAAGCTGATGCCCCAGCGCATGAGCCCGTAGCCTGCGCCAAGAAATATGAGGGCACCGACTGCGCGATGGTGGCGATACATCCAGCGTGATGTCTGGACTGGTCGGTTGAGTCGGTCAAACACACTCTGTGTCGGCACCCATCGGTCCGCAGCAGCCGTGAATTTCTGGGTTTTATCCGGTTGCAGCCATAGCCAGAAACCCCAGATCGCCGATAAACCCAAGCCGCTACAGAGGCAAAAAAATAATCCGTCCTGCAAGGCCTTAAGGAAATTGGGGTCGACGTTCATGGCCCATACTAGCTCTTTGTTACAGCCCAAAAAATCGTGGTCAGGCGGTCGAATATGAGCACAGGCGAATCAACTAGCTAGCGGCCCATCGCTGCGCCTGCCAGATCCCACATGGGCAGGAATACGCCAAGGGCCAACATGAGCACGATGCCGCCGACGACGACAATCAGAATCGGCTCAAGTAGGGAGGCCAGATTGTCGACATCGGCTGCGACTTCGCGATCATAAAAGTCGGCTACTTCCTCCATCATTTCATCAACGCGGCCAGTCTCTTCTCCCACGCTGAGCATCTGCAGCACCAGTGGCGTAAACATACCGCTGCTACGTGCGGCTGTGGTCAGTGTGTCTCCGCGTTCAACCGCCTCGCGAAGCCGCCGGATCTTGCTCGCCATCACTTCGTTTTGAACTGCGCGACTGACCAGGGTCAGGCCTTCGATCAATGGCACCCCAGCGCGAACGATCATCGAAAAGGAGCGTGCGAATCGGGCCAGGGTGGCACGCAGCACGATCGAGCCGAGCACCGGAATCTTGAGCTTGGCCGAATCAGAAAACCGGCGGCCAAGCGGGGTATTCAGTGCAGTGCGGGTACCAAATACGATCAGTGCCAGAACGGTCACGACGATATACCAGTACTCAACCGTGAAGTTGGAGATCGCGATGATGATGCGCGTGGGAATGGGCAGTTCTGCGCCAAAGGAGGAGAATGCCTTGGCGAACTGGGGCACGACCATGGTCATGATGACGCCGATCGCTGCGCCCACCGCGACGATGACAATAGTGGGATAGCGCAAGGCGGTCGCTATTTTCTTCTTTGTGTTCGAGTCAAATGCAAGGTAGTGATACAGCCTGAGGAAGGCCTCATCGAGTTTGCCGGAACTCTCGGCAACGCGGACGACGTTGACAAACAGCGGACTGAAAATTTTTGGGTGACGGGCGAATCCCGAGGCTAGGTCTCGACCCGCATTCAGGCTTTCTATGACATCTTCGAGGGCCCGAACCATCACGGTGCTGCGCGATGATTCGGAAAGACCGCGCAGCGCGCGTACCAGTGGAACTCCCGACTTGGTCAAAGAGTACATTTGACGGGCAAACAACATCAGCTCTTCGGTGCCTGGCGGACGAGCAAAGAGTTCCGTCTGCAAGATTCCGGACAGGCCGCCGCTGGAACTGACACTGGCTTCGATCTTGACCGGGGTGATGCCGCTGTTATTGAGCTGCGCAGCCGCGTCCGTCGTGGTTTCTGCTCGAAGTTGTCCGTGGACGACCCGGCCGTTGCTATCCCGGCCTCGGTAGCGGTAGGAAATCACGAGGCAAGCTCATTGACAGTGTTATACGCATCCATTTCTTCAGGGGCGCCGGTCACGCGAATAATTTCAGCGATCGTGGTAATGCCGTCCATGACATAAGCCAGGCCGCATTGTTCGAGTGTGCGGAAATTCTTCTGTTTTGCAGCACAGGTTTCAAATTCGCGGTAGTCGCCACGGCGAAGAATGTCAGCCAGTTCGACGTCAATCTCAAGCAGTTCGTAGACGCCAATTCGTCCCTTGTAGCCAGTTTCATTGCAATACTGACAGCCTTCACCCCGGCGCAATTTACTGTCGATTTTTTCCTGCAGATGATGTGAGGCAAGCCAGGCTCGTTCGCCGGCCGTCGGCGAATAGGGCTTGGCACAGCTATCACAAATTCGACGGACGAGCCGCTGTGCCAGTACGGCATTGAGCGCGGTGGCGACCATATAGCCTGCAACGCCCATATCAATCATACGGTTGACAGTGGAGATCGCGCTATTGGTGTGCAGCGTCGAGAGTACGAGATGTCCTGTCATCGCCGCTCGCACACCAATTTCCGCGGTTTCCGGGTCGCGCATTTCGCCGACCATGATGACGTCGGGGTCCTGCCTCAAGGCGGAACGGAGCACGCGCGCAAATGAGAGGTCAATTTTTGCGTGGATCTGCACCTGATTGATCCGTGGTAGGCGGTACTCCACGGGATCTTCGACGGTGATGATTTTCTGCTGCGGTGTGTTGATTTCGTTGAGCGCACCGTAGAGCGTCGTAGTTTTGCCGGAGCCCGTGGGTCCGGTGACGAGTACCATGCCATTGGGTCTGCGGATGACTCGGCGGAAGCGCGCCAGAATGTCTGCAGGCATGCCTGAGGTATCCAGCGAAAGCAGGCCCGCAGACTGGTCAAGCAGACGCATGACGATGGATTCGCCGTGTTGTACCGGCATGGTCGACAAACGTACATCAAGACGGGAGTTCTTGATTTTGATATTAAAGCGGCCGTCTTGCGGTAGCCGCTTCTCCGAAATATCTAGGCCCGACATCAGCTTCAGGCGGGTCACCAGTGCCGAGGCGATTCGGGTCTCGTCAATCACCTGCTCGTGAAGATAGCCGTCGATACGCTGGCGGACACGAATCAGTTTTTCTTCCGGCTCGATGTGAATGTCCGAGGCATGGACCTGAGCTGCATCCTCAAACATGGAATAGAGCAAGCGCACGACAGGCGCATCGTCGCTGGCAGACTGATCGACGCCTCCCAACTGACTCAGATCGAATTGGCCCTGCGAGATTTCCTGCCCGAGTTCCTCAGCGAGATTGATGATTTCTTCGGTGCGCCGATAGACCGTGCTGATCGCCTGATTGAGTTCGGATTCGCGAACCAGTGCCAACCGAATCGGCCGATTGAGCTGGGCGCACATGCTGTCGTAGGCCAAGATGTCGGTCGGATCGACCATGCCGATGACTAGGCCGTCGCTTTCGTTGCGCAACACGATGGCCTTGTGCCTTCTCGCCTGTGCTTCCGGCAGCAGGCGCACAGCCTCGGTTTCAAACTGGTACTGGCGCAGGTCAATAATCGGCAGCAGGAGTTGGTCGGACAGGGCTTGCAGGATGGTTTCTTCATCGAGCAGGTTGAGCTCAACTAGAATCCAGCCGAGTTGTCCGCCGTGCAGGCGTTGATGGTCGACCGCCTGTTTGAGTTGATCCTTGCTCAGCAGCGAGCGCTCGACCAGCATCTCGCCCAAGCGTAGTTTGCGCCGGCTGCTCATGGCCTTTCCAAAGCCAGTACGCGTTTGGATGCAAAGCTGCGCAAGCTCTGCGGCAAGGCCGCACTGGCCAGCGCTCGCCTGTAGGAAAGGACCGCTCGTTCGCTTTGGCCGACGCCTTCGAGCGAGATGCCCATGCCAACCAGATGCGAAGGCTGACCGGGTTCCGCAACCGTCAGCTTCGTGTAATGTTGAAGGGCTTCTTTATGCCGCTGCAGCCGCTGAAGGGCTGCGGCCCGAAGTGCGGTGGTTTCCAGATCGTCAGCGGGCGACGCGCTTCCCAAGCCATCCAGGGCGGCTTGTGCATCACCGCTGGCCAGGGCGGAGCGCGCCAGAAGCTTTTTGTTCTCGGCGCTCGCTGCCAGCGCGCTCACCGGTTTTCTGGCGGCTGGCAGTGTCGGTTCAGCCACCGGCGCTTGGCGGCGCTGGATTTTCTGTTCCGCAGCGGCTTTGGCCTTGCGATCGGCTGCATTGTTTCTTCTTTCCTGTTTGCGCTCTCTGCTCGCCTGGATCGCGGCGGCTTTCGTCAGCGGTTGTTCGGCAGCCCGCAGGGTGCTGACGACCAGATTTTCGGGAATCTTGATGCTATCCACGAGCCGGAGCCTGGGCGGCACGGGGCTCACCGCATGTTCGATGGAGACTTCTTCTTGTGGGGCAGATTGCGCGCTCAGTTCCGCAGTCGTGATCAGGGCCTCCTGTCCTTCGGCCTGGGCCGCATGATCACCGAGTCCGGCGGACATGCGCAGTTTCGGCGGCGGGGGTGGCTCCGGGCGCTCGGTGATTTTCCAGATGACGATGGCGGCAAGAATCACCACGCAGATAAAAATCATCCAGGCACGGCGTGACATCGCGGTGTTGGCCCGCTGCAGCGGCTCGTTGAGGTGCACGCCACCGATGGCTTCCGCGCCAGGCGCTTGTCGCGCTGCTAAATCACCCAGCATGCGATTGATTAGGCTCATGAACGTAGTACTGGAACGAGAATGGCGATGGCAATACCGGCGGCGACCGCAAGGGCCACCATTGCCGGGTATTCTCGCACCATTACCAATGGCCAATGACGTATGGAGATCCGAGCGCCCTGGGTATCCTCTACGGCGGCGAGTGCGTCGCGGATGCTGACCTCGGATCGACCTGGTCCGAATGCGGACAATAGGGCCTTATGGCAAAGGATATTTCCCAGTCGAGGTACACCTCTGCAGGCCCCGTACAGCAGATCGATAACCCGGGGTGGGAAGAGCAGCGAACTGCCCCCGGCTATTTTGACCCGATGCAGCACATAATTGGAAAACTGCGCGGAATTTAGCGGTTTCAGCTCATGGCTGAAGCTGATTCGTTGTCGCAGCTGGCGAAGTTGAACCTGCTGCAGTCGGTGATCCAGCTCCGGCTGACCAAACAGAACCAGCTGAAGGAGCTTGTCCTGTTCGGTTTCCAGATTGGTGAGCAGCCGGACAGCCTCCAGGGCCTCGTCGTTCAAGGCCTGTGCTTCGTCAACTAATAGGACAGTGCGCTTTCCCGCTCTCGCGTTGCCAAGCAACTGTTTCTGGATCTGTCCAAGCAGCAGTTCCGGCTCGTTCTTGCTGTTGGTGTCGATTTCGCAGCCAAGTTCTTCGGCCACCATGGTGATCAGGGCGGTCCGCGAATGGCTTGGATGGGGCAGGTAGGCACTGGCCCAAGCGCTCGCCGATTCTCCGCTCAATTCGCGGAGCAGCATGCGGCACAGCGTGGTCTTACCCAAACCGATTTCGCCAGTGACTTTCAAAAAACCTTCGCCGGAGCGCAAGGCGACCATCAGCATATTGAGCGCGCTTTGGTGCGAGGCCTGACCGAAGAAAAAATCGGTGTCCGGTGTCAGGCCAAACGGGGCTGAAAGCAATCCAAAGTGTTCTTGATACACGTGGCTAAGATCAGGGGATCTTCATTTGGGCGGGGCGCGGACTCAGGTGGTCCTTCGGGTCCCAGGAACTGGAGCTGGTGATATTGCTGGCGATCGGACGAAGCAGAATGACCAATTCACTCTTGAGCTGTCGTTTACGCTGCTGTTTAAATAAATTGCCGATCAAGGGCAGGCTGGACAAGCCCGGCACTCCGAAATTTTCATCGCTATCGGTCTGCTGCATCAGGCCGCCGATCACCACCACCTGACCATTACGCGCTTTTACGATGCTGTCGGTCTCGCGCACATTGGACAAGGCCAAGGGCAACACCTGCTGCTGATTTTGCACCAGGATCGTTTTGGTCTGATCCTGGACCTGACTGACGATCGGATGGACGTGCAGGGTGACATTGGAATCTCGGTCAATCTGCGGCGTGACGTCCAGAGAAATTCCGGAGAAGAATGGGGTCAGTTCGACTTCCTGGGTGGTGTTGGTCGAGGCGCCAGTGGTGGTGTCGCTGCTGATGCCGGTTACAAAGAATTCGTCGGAGCCCACCTTGATGATGGCCTTCTGATTATTGACGGTGGAGACACGTGGCGACGAGAGCACTTGCACCTCGCCCTGAGATCGCAGTAACTCGATCACAGCGGAAAAATCACCCGCATTGACGGCACCGATAAATGCGCCGCCAATGGCGGTTGTGGCCAGGCCGGTAAAAGGATTGACCGCACCGGGAATATTCACGATCGGGCCACCAGCAGCCGGCGTTGCGCCGGTGTCGTACACGCTCTGGCCGCCGACGACGCCACCGAGATAATCACGTCCGCCGGACTCGCCGATCGCGGCCCAGTTGATGCCTGCCTGGAAGCTGTCATTGAGCGTGACTTCCAGAATCTTTGCTTCGAGAATGACTTGTCGACCGAGGCTGTCCTGCAACCCGTTCAGATAGCTTTCTATCAATCGCAATTCTGACGGCATGGCACGGGCCACGATGATGCCCGCATCGCGGTTGATTACGATGTTTCGGCCTTCACCGTCAGGAATCAGCAGCTTCAGAGTTCGTTCCAGTTCCAGCCAGACGTCAGAATTGGTCGTGGTTTCGATGCCGCTGGCGATGACCGTAGAGCGTTGCGAGTCCCCGCCATTATTCCCGCTGTCATTGTTATTGCTGTTCGAGCCGCTGTCTGCACTGAGTACGTCAGTGAGCTGACCCGAGCTGACGCGGGTATTCGAGCGACCTTTGCGCGTCAGGTTCAGATAATTGATGTGGAATACACGGGTGCTCGTGATTTCGCCGAGAACAACAAATCCGTACGCGGTCTGTCGATATTCATAGCCGAATGCTTCGCGGACGGCAGCCATGACATCCGGAACGGTGACATTCTTCAGATCGAGCGTGATCTCGCCCTTGACCTCAGTTTGAATCACCATGTTGTATGGGGTGCCGGCAACCAGGCTGAGAAAAAATCCGCGCGCGGGTGCGCTTTGTACGTTGATGTCAAACCGGGGTTCCTGAGAGGCAACATCAGCCATCAACGGGGCCGCTGGACTCGGTATCAGCGCATCTGCGACCTCTGCCGGCACGGTGAGGGCAAGCTCTGGTTTTTCCTCCTGCGGTCTCGGCTGTTGCGCCGCGCAGGCGGCCAGCAGAGCGGCGAAACAAGCGGTAGCTGCCTTGTTGAATCCGCATGATTTTGCTCGCAAGTCCGCGTGCTCCCGCATCCCTATCTCCCCGACGGTTTCTTGACCGTAACAACAGCACCCGCCGGAGCGGGCATTCTCAGTCGAATCTGTCGACCTCGATCGTTAATCAAAGCACTGCGCTGATCTACCGCCAGTAGCTTTGCCCCCTCAATGCTAGCGCCCAATGCCACGCTCTGCCCGTTTATTACCGCAATGCTGCGTTCGTCAGAGATCAGCGTGGAACTTAGATGCCAGCGCGGCTTCGGTCTCGCCGCCGGCACGGGTTCGCCGTGCTCGTCCATCATGGATTCTGCGAATGCCCCGCTTGGTGCAGTTGGATCGCCAAGCACTTGCGCGATTGCAGCCTGGGGCAGCCAGAGAGCGAGCAGCAGCAGAATAGGTCCCTGGCTAAACACCGATCCAGGCCTCCTCTCGCCCAAGTGTGCCGACGGTAACACGCACGCGAACCGTCGGATGTTTTTCAACTTGAAGATCGAGGTGATCCCAATAGAAACTCCAGGGCATTTTCTCCAGAGATTCCAGAAAGTCCAGCACATCCAGGTAGCGACCTTCCAAAAGCAGTTCTACCGAATGACGATACACCTGCGTGGGTAGAATTTCGCCAGGGACCAAGGCTGCCAGAGGCTCGGGTGCAAGGGTGCTCAGCTCGATGAGTTGTAGCGGCGCAGTTCGGGCGAGCATTTGTTTGAGCACTTCTACCATTTCTTCGGGGGCGATCATGCCCTTGGTCAAGTCGCCAAGCACGCTGTTGATTTGTGCGAGATCTTTTTTGTTTTTTTCCAGTTGGGTTGTCAGTTGCTGATTCGGATCCTCCTGCGCCTGTTCCGCCACTTCAGAAATACTCTGATTAATTCTGGATACCTCCGCCCGCAGTTTCTGTACCTCTGGTTTGAGTTGTTTTTGCGAGCGGTCAACTGGCTGCATGAGCAGAACATCCCAGAGCAGAGCGATCACGCCAAGGGCCGCGACCATGACCAGCACACGTTCGCGCAGGGCCATGGTGTCGATGCGATCCATCAAGTTCTGCCACCACAATCTCATCGTCTTCCCTCACCGGCCTGGGTGCGTAATTCGAAGCGGATGCCGGCTTCGTCAGTTTCCCGCTTGAGGCTGACTTCTCCGAAGCGTCCACCGGGGAAACGGGACTCGCCGATACGGCCGGCTAGTCGCTCAATGTACTGTGGCAACATCTCCTCGCCGATGGCCCGGCCTTTGAGCGACACGTACTTCCCACCTTCGTCAAGCAGCACCTGGGTCAGCCAGACGCCCTCAAGACGGCGTTCAGCCAGCGCCCTGATCTGCGGTGAAAAACCGGTAGTGATTCCGAGGTCGCCTCGTGCCAGTACGCGAATCACCCCCTCTTTTTCCTGTCGTTGTGCCATTATTTGCTGGAGTTCGGCCTCCAGCTTGGCGCTGAGTTCCGGGTCGGTCTGCCTTAGAAACAAGGCCTGCAGGCGATTGCTGGCCGTGTCACGTTCTTGCAGCAACGTTGTTTTTTCGGTTGAAAGTACCCCTTCGCGCCATAGGCTGAGCATATAGACTATGGCCAGAGCGATCACCCATATTCCGCATACCCGCAGGACAATGCCTGAGGAAAACAGGGCGCGCTGTTTTCGGAAGATTGGCTGATGCAGATTTATTTGCTGTCGCATCAGAGCGTTGTTTGTTCGTGGCGCAAAGCTGCCCCGACCGCGAGCAGGCAGGCAGATTGACGCTCTGCTGGAATCTTGTTGGCCCCGGGGAGCAATGACTCAAGATCCAGGTGATTGACCGGGAGCGCGCTCGCTTCGGATAGGCCCTGGCTTAATCCGCTGAGCTGATACGCGGCAGGGGTCAGGGTGATCGTGCTGGGTGCAAGGCCCTGAAACCGGCTTTCGCAGTACTCCAGAGACCGGTATAGCTCTTCACTGAGGATTTCGAGTAGGCGAGCGGCTTCCGCGCCATTGTCATCGCGGGTCTGGGCGTTCTTGAAATTCAGTGAACCAATGGATACCCGCCGGCTCAGGTAGATGGTGGCCAACTTGGTGATGACCACCAGGCTGTACTCTTCTTCCATGTGCAGTACAACCTGACCTTCCTTGTCCTGTAGCTGAAGTGCGGACAGATTGCGCAGGGACATTTCCGTAATATCAATTGCGGACAGCTGACATCCACAGCGAGTCAGCAGTGACACTTTCTGTTCGATTAGATCGCTAGCGCTGACCACCACGCAGAGCGAGCGCGGTCTTTCCTCACCGTGATTGATTTGCTCCGGAATATCAAAGACGTCTATCGTCGCGTCGTTGAGCGGCATGTCGATCAGATCATGCACTTTCCAGCGCACGGCTTCGCGCATTTCGGAAGCTGATACATCAGGTGTATCAACCAGCAGCGTCTGGTACTCCTGGGGTGGCATAACGTAGTTGCATGGGCCAGGGTCCGGCCCCAGCCCATTGATCATGGCGCGCAGTACAAAGGCAGGTTCGGACCCGATTGGAATCGGGCGGAATTCGCAGGAAGTTACTTTCGGGGTTGCGCCCTGGCGCAGCACTCTGGCCATCGCAACGCCGTCGGGCTGTACCCATAATCCGATCGTGCCGCTACCGCCGGCCGACTTGCGTCGGAAAATATTGAAGACCGAGCTTTTCATTCAGAGCCTTGCCGACGTCGCTTTTCTGTTGTTCAGGGCTACCATTGTGCACAATCTTGTAAATTCATGGGCTTGCGGCGCGAGTCCGAACATGTTTCTAGTGTAATAGGTGTTTCGGCACGAGGCTCTAAGCACGCAAAAAATATTAGGTTCTGGTCTATCCGGCGATCCCTTTTACGATTCTGAGCACATCGTCAATTGGTCCCGGGCGGCCAAAGTGCCAGCCCTGACCGTAATCGACACCTATGTCGCGCAAGGCCTTCAGGATGGTCTCGTCTTCAATCCATTCGGCGATCACCTGAACATTCATCATCCTTGCAAAATCGGTAAAGCTCTGGCAGACGGCCGCATCCAGGGGGTCCGCGACGTTCTTGACGAAGCATCCTGCGATCTTGAGATAGTCCACGCGCAACTCCTTGAGGTAGCTGAAGGTCGACATGCCGGTACCAAAGTCGTCCAGCGCAAAGGCGCTGCCGCGCGCATAGACATCATCCATCAGCCTCTTGGCCCGATCAAGGCTGTAGATCACCGCGCTCTCGGTCACTTCAAACACCAGGTTTTTGGCCAGATCAGCGTACTTGTCGAGTTGCTCCAGCAGAAACAGGCGGAAGTTTTCGTCCCCCAGGCTTTGTCCTGACAGATTGATAAACAGCAGCGGGCGTACGGACTGATTGGCGTCGATGACTTTCTTCAGTGCTTCAAGTGCGGTGCAGACGACCCAGCGATCGATGTGATTCATCATCTGGTAGCGTTCGGCCGCAGAAAGAAATTCCTCTGGGGTCACAATGCAGCCGTCCGGTTGATGCATTCTCACCAGCGCCTCGAAGGCATGCAGCTCAGGCGCCGTGTCGGATACGGGAGCGATGGCTTGTGCGAACAGCAGGAATCGGTTCTGTTCAACGGCCTCCTTCAGCCGTGTGGCCCAGCGCATATGCTTGAGCTGGTCTTGCAGTCCGACATCACCAGTGCGGTAGACCTGAACCCGGTTGCGCCCGAGGTCCTTGGCCATATAGCAGGCGGTGTCGGCCAGCGCCAGTGCTTCATCGATTCCTTCGCTCACGTCAGTCAACATAACAATGCCGATGCTGGCGTCGACGCTGAAATTCTGGCCGTTCCATTGGAATCGCACATTGGCCACGGTGCCGCGCAGGTGTTCGGCAAACGACGTGGCTTTTTCGACCGATGTGTCGGACAGCAGCACGCCGAATTCGTCCCCGCCGAGGCGGGCGAGTGTGTCTGTTTCAGCAACACTCTGGAGCAGCGCATTGGCTACTTCACGCAGCATCATGTCTCCAGCATGATGGCCGCAGGTGTCATTGAGCAATTTAAATTGATCAAGGTCGAGATAACACAGCGCGTGACTGACGCCGTCGTCACGCGTACGGGAAATGGCCCGAAGCAGGCGGCGAGAAAATTCACGGCGGTTGATCAGACCGGTCAAATCGTCATGCGAGGCTTGGTGGGCCAGCGTCTCGGTCAGCTGTCGAAGATCAGACACATCTCGCATGATCATCACGGCGCCCTGGCGACCCTCCGACGCGCTCTGATCGTGCTGGGAGACGCTGACTTCGACACTGCACTCCTGACCTTTGGGAGTCGTGATCAGAGCGATCGTTGTCTTCTCGCCGCGCGCAGCCAGCGATGTCAGGATGGGGGATGAATATGCGCTGCCGCTAACTGAATCCTTCAGACTCACGACATCTTCCAGCAGGCTGCCGTTTGCTAACTCGATAGGGATGCCGGTGAGTCGCTGCGCGGCCGGATTGATGAAGCGTACCGCACCCGCGTGATCAACCGAGACGATGCCGTCGTGAATCGAACTCAGGATGAGATGCAGATTCTGCTTCTCGAATTCCAGTACCTGCTCGAGATGACGTTGCTCGGTGATGTCATACAGAGTCACCAGCATGGCGGCTTCACCGTGATATTCGATGCGAGCCACATCCAGGCGCGCCCAGTACAGAGTTCCGTTTTGACGAACACCGCGTAATTCGCGGGACTCGGTGTCAATGATGTTTCCGCGTTCAAGGGCCTGAGCCAGATGTCCCTGCGAATCTTCATGGATCAGTTCTGATAGCTGTTTGCTCAGAAGCTCCTGAATGCTGTATCCCGATAATTCAGCGGCAAATGGGTTGGCATAACGAATGCTGTCACCAATGACGAAAATGCCGCTGCCGGAAGATTCAGCGAGGACGCGAAAGCTTCTTTCCCGTTCACGAAGATCTATCTCGGCCTGTCTGACGCGCCCGAGCATGCTTCCCAGGCCGCTGGATAATTTGCTGACCTCATCGCCCTTTTTTCCATCTTCAAGCATGGCGTGTTCAAGCGCGTGGGTATCGCGGCCGTTACCTGACTCGAGCTTTGTGGTCAGCCCGGCAAGCCGCCTGAGCAGGCTGCGATCGGTGAACCACCACACGCTGAGCATCAGCACGATAAAGCCGACCAGGCTGCTCAGGCGCAGGTCTGCCGCGCTGGCCTGACCGCGCAGGAAGATCGATTCCTGCAATTGAACGCACAGCATTGTCGGTTTTTCATTGAGCTCTGGCGACAGTCGGGTGCAGGTTGAGTGAGGGCGATTTTTCCCGGTTTCGGGCGGATTCGCTCCATCGACGTAACTGATGTGCGTTTTCGATAATTCATCGAGAGAGGCGACATCGGATGCGTCGAAGTCCATGCCCAGGACGATGGTATAGCGCCCCTCATCTGTGATCAGGGGGTGACCCGCTGTCGCATACAAGCCATCTCCTTTGGCGGTCCAGCCGCTGGTGGGCTTGCCTTTGCCAAAATCCTGCGCTCTGGCGTTCTGGGCCAGGATGTCGGTCTCAGCGCCGCGAGGCACTCGAGTGCCCATGGTGGCTTTATCAAATCCTTGAACGAAGACCAGATCGCCGTTGGCGTCGTAGATCGCTGCGACATCGAACCCCTGGTCCACACGATAAGCGGCGAGCAACTGGCTTTTAAGATGAGCGCTTGTCTCTGGCGAGTTCGGCGACTTTAGTGTTCCCGACGTTGCGAGTTCTCGTGCGAGACCCTCCATCGGTTGGACGAAACGGTCCAGCCAGAGCTGGATCAGCCGCATGCTGGCGCTGACCTGGCTGACTTCCAATTGCCGAAAGTCCCTGAGTAAATATGAATTGATCAGTGCGGACTGGCTGATGACACCGATGATGATCAGTGCTGCCATCAGAATCAGCAGGCGCGCGCGCAAGCTTTTGGTGCCGAGCTCTCTGGCCGCTTTGCGGCCTAGTTTCTCCTCGGCAGGCAGCGTAATGCATCCAACTCCGTTATCGGGCTTGTCAGCCATTTACTTCCTTCTGTTTATACACGGCGCCATGGAAATGTACGCAACACCAGATTGCGCGCAGCACGTTCCATGCGCTGTACTTGATTGACGTATGTATGGGGTAAACGCTTGAGTAAAAATGGATTAGCGCCCGATACCGGCGGGCTGCCATATTTTGAGCCGTTCCTTTGTTTCTCTTATTCCCCCCTAGCGTAAAAAAGGTCCATCGCTTAAATGGCGATTTTGTTCGCAGATTCCTTAAACTATGCCAGCTAAGGGGGAGTAGCAATAGCAAATTTCATGAAAATAAATTTCAGCACCAAGGCTTACACGACCTGCGCAAGCGGATTTACTCTGGTTGAAATGGTGCTGGTGATTGTCATCATTGGAATCATTGCCGGGGTGCTCAGCGCATTCATCGGCTCGCCCGTATTGGGCTTTCTGCATCAGGAACGCCGTTCGGCCCTGACAGACAGCGCAGATCTGGTGATGCTGCGCATGGCGCGGGATCTGCGCAGCGCGCTGCCCAATAGTGTTCGGAGCAGCGGTGACGCCCTCGAGATGCTGATCACCATAGATGGTGATCGTTATCGCACCGAGCCACCGGGACTGGCGGATGATCGTCTCGAATTCGGCGTGGCGGACACTGCCTTCAACACTCTGGCTCCTCTGGCCGGCACGGTCGCGATCCCCGCAGGGGCCCGGCTGGCGATCTATCCGCTTGGAACGCCCGGCAACGATCCCTATCTTGCCGCGGATGGCGTCATGACGCCCTCAACGACGACACTCACCCGTACGACCGTGGCCGTATCCGGGACCAATGAATCGCGAATCACGCTGAGCGCGGCACATGTTTTCCCAACCGAATCGCCGTCAAGGCGCGTATTTCTAGTGGAGGGCCCTGTCAGCTATCTGCGCAGCGGGCGTTTTCTCTACCGCTACGCCGGATACGCGGTACAGGCCGTGCAGCCGAGCACATTGGCGGCCCTGGATGCACTCGCACCCAGGACCTTGATCAATGACAATGTCGCTGCCTACAACTTGAGTTATTCGGGCAGTGGCGCTGCAAGGCGCAACGCCGTGGCCCAGATTAGCCTGACGCTGGAAGATCAGAACGAGCAGGTTCGGCTGGTCGAGCAGGTTCACATCGATAATTCGCCATGATCAGCCGGCGTCACATATCAGGATTCGCGTTGATCTCGGCCCTGTTCCTGATGGTCGTGCTCTCCTCCTTGGGCGCATTTCTGATCAACACCGTCGCAGTACAGCATGCAACGCCGGCATTAAAAGTGCAATCGGTGCGCGCGCTCTACGCCGCCCGCAGCGGCATGGCCTGGATTGTCTCCAGAGTCCGCGCCAATGGGACTTGTCCCGTCGCCACGACATTCCAGCTCACAGAGGGCGCGCTGGCGGGCTATCAGGTCAATCTGAATTGCGTTCAGACCGACCACCAGGTCAATAATGTGGGTCTGCGGCCCTATTTTGTGATCTCGGTCAGCGCCCAGATGGGCACCTTCGGCAGCTCGGATTTTGTTGCACGCAGTCTTCAGGCCAAGATATCAGGACTATGAGCCGATTCATTGCCACGAGCCTTGCCCTTTGCCTGGGGGCACTGTGTCTGCCGGGACGGGCTGATATTCGTCTGGAGGGACATCAACACATCGGGGATCTGCAAAGTACCCAATTCATTCCGGCCGACCCGGTCACCCGGGCGCGTATGCTGAGTTATCCGACCCGCTTTCATCTGACGCAGACCACGACCATCACCGGGGTTAAATTTGTGGATCCGGTTTCGATCGAAAACCAGATCATCGCCGTCTATCTCAATGGCGTCGCCAATGCAGGCAGCCTGAATGGGGCTGGGGACGAGTTCACCCTGAACAGCCCGGTCACCTTGAGTGCAGGAATCCACACCATATTTACCGACGGCGGGTGCTTCGGCCCGGACAAGTCCGTGTTCACAAACTGCGGGACTGCCGAAGAAAACGACTTCAGTTTTAGTGCGCTGATTCTTCGCAGTGCGCAAACGAGCAATAGCATCAATCTTACGCAGCGTCGCACTATTGGCGATGACAACGATAGCAATGACGATTACGAGGAAGACCTCACGGCGGTCAATCCCTGGTATCCGGACACCACCGAAGGACTGTTTGTCGATATCCCATTTACGCTGAGCCAATCGCGGGTCTTGTCAGAGATCCGTTTTTACCGAATGCGAGGCGTGCAATCGTCCAATGGCCAGGTGCAGATTAACGGTGTCACTGTCGGTAATCTTGTAGGGCTCGACAGAGTGTTGTACGACCCCTTCACTATTTCCCCTGCTCCCGGCGTGACTCTGGCTGCGGGCACGCATACCTTGCGAGTGGATTCGGGTGCGATCAGTGACACTAACCGCGATACCTTTTCCTGGGATGACCTCATATTGATATTCGGTCAGCCCGCCGGGGCGAGCACACTGGGCTCATTCAACGTGGTGGGCAAGGGCGGCAACGGATTGAGCGGGACGATCAAAACCCAGATTTCTGACAAGAACGTGGACGTGGATATTGTCGCCCTCAATTTGCTCAAAAACGGGATTAACTCCCTGTACGTGGGCACGGTCAATCTGAAACTGCTCAATGCCGCTGACGATAGCGGCACCCTGGATGCCTCGGGCTGTCGCAGTAGCTGGACCACGCTCGCGGATCTGGGTAATACCTCGTTCGGAACCGGTGACGGGGGGCGCAAATCGGTCTCGCCAAAATACTATGGTGCCACGCGCATTGCACGATTTCTGGCGACCGATACCGTGACTGGAAATTACGGTTGTTCCGTCGACGCCTTCGCCATTATTCCGGACGGCTTCAACATCACCGCCAGCCACGCCACACCCACGACGCCGGGTACAGTGGAAAAGCTGGACAATACAGGGACCGGCAGCGGTTCCAAGTTTCATCGTGCAGGTCGGCCGTTCACCATTAGCGTTGAGGCATTGAAAGCGCCGAATTACGATGGCACTGTCGAGCTGGAAATTTCGTCTCTGATCAGAGGCAATGGCTCAGGCCAACTTACAGCGGATACTTGGAGTGGCACAGGCACGCGGGTGAGCAACAATGCGCGTTACAGTGAAGTCGCCACCTTTAATCTGCGTGCGTTTGATTCGACCTATGCCAATATCGATGCCGCTGACACCTTGGCGGCGAATCGCACGGTTGCCGCCACCAAAGGCGTTGGGCGATTCACGCCCGATCATTTCCGCCTGCAAACGCAGATCACACCGGTCTTCAATACCAGCTGTGGATTTTTTATCTGGATGGGGCAGCCGTTTGCCTACCAGACCCTGCCGCAAGCCACGATTCAGGCAGTCAACGTGGCCGGTGGTCGCACCCTGGGCTACAACGGGGATTTATACAAATCGCCGACCGTGGGCGCTTCGACTTTTAACGCGATCAACAGGGCAACGCTGGACCCGGTTGCCCTGGATCTCAGTGGCGTCAGCGGCAACGAGGTCAGCATCGTGCAGATCGGCCCCGGTCTTGTCAGAGTCAGCTATGGCCTCGATAACAGCAGCCTGATCGTGCCCAAGGTCAATCCGCGGTCCAATATGCAGCTGGATATCGAGCACGTTTCAGGCGCCATCACCGATTCAGACGGCGTCACTTACGCGGATCCTTTTGTAACACCGCTCAAGTTTGGAGACGCCAGCGCCAACAATGGCATTGCCTTTAGTGCGCCGGGCAATCGATTCCGATTTGGCCGCCTGTTCGTGCGCAACGGCTATGGCTCGGAACTGGAGCCGCTGAACATGGTGTACGGCGTCGAAACCTATGTGGGGGATCTACAGGGTTATTCCCCCATCAATGACAACTGCACCCCGGCCCCGGCGACCGCACTCAGCGGTGATCTGGCCGGAGTCACCAGTGTGAGTAGCGTCAGCACGGTATCTGCAGGCCTGGGTCAGATTCAACTGGCGGCGCCGAGTCCCGTCACCGTCGGCAACGTCATCCTGACCATCGCCGGTCCGAGCTGGCTGGGCCGGGATGACAACGGGGATGGCATCTTCAATGAAGCGGCGTCGGGGCAGGGTACGTTTGGTGTATTTCGAGAGGCCGATGAGCAGATCTATATGCGTGAAACTTATCGCTAGTTCGGGGCGCGCACACTGATCACAGACGGATTGGGTCGCTGCAGTAGGGAGCTGATTGTGGATTCGCGATAATCTGGGCGGCTTCAACCATCGCCTCAGGGGCAATTCATCCATGAGCAAGACCGGGCTGGACAGCGTGAAATCAATTCTGGGGTCGGCGGCGGCGCAATTGCCCGGTGACTTGGCCAATGTGCCGGACGCGGCGCTGATGGAATTTCCGCCGCCGTGGCAACAGCCAAGGCAGCGCAAAGCAAGCTGCTGGAAAAGTCGGCGGATCACTCATTGCGTCTGGTCCCCGCACTCCTGCGCCCGGTCGTGCGCAGAGTGCTGTTCGGATAAATGGAATTGCAGCGATGAGCAAGCTTGCCCTTCAGGCAGAACATCAAAAACTCGCGCGTCTGCTCGGCTGCGATGAAAAAATTGTGGCCCGGCTGGAAAATCTGGACGTCGCCGGGCTGCGCAAATTGCGCGGTGCCTGTACCGCCATGTTGTACGACGCTGATCGCGAGCGTCTGCAGAAGATTGTGGCGACCTCCAGAATTCTTCCGCGTGCCCTGAAGAGCATCGTCGCCGAAAAAGCGCTGGGTCCGACGCTGGCTTCGCGCGTGACCGGCATGCTGCCGCCGGCAGAGGCCGCAGATATCGCGCAAAGGGTCTCGCTTGAGTTCAACACCGAAGTGACCCTGCAACTGGACCCCAGAAGCGCGGTTGAGGTGCTGCAGCTGATCCCCATCTCCCTAGTGGTGGCGGTGACCCGGGAAATTCTCAAACGGCGCGAATACATCGCGATGGCGCGCTTCGTCGATGCCCTGAGCAATGAGCAGATCAAGGCCAGCATGGAAGTGATCGATGATGAATCCATGCTCAGAATTGCTTTCTATGTCGAATCGCCCGAACGCCTGGAAGAAGTGATCGGCCTGATGAGTGAGTCGCACCTGCAGAAAGTGGTGGCTGTGGCAGCGCAACCGGGTCTGGACTTGAGCGGTCCGCTCATGATGCTGCTCGAAGGCGTCAGTCCGACATTGCGCGCGCGCATGGCGGCGGCTGCCTTGTCGCACCCGGATGAACAGGTCGGTGCGAGCCTGGTGGCAGCGGCCAAGGAAAACGATTTGAGTGAAATGCTGCTTGCGACTGCGGCGAAAATGCCGGCCGACGCTGCTGCGCGGTTAAATCAACTGATGGAGGCCCAAAGCTGATGGCCAGTAGCAATGAACGTGTCGTCATTGAAATACGCAATGCCTTGGCATATGTGCGGCTGTCACGTCCGGAAAAGCACAACGGCATGGATTTCGAAATGCTCGCCGCCGTCAATCGGGCGAGTGCCTCGCTGAAGAAAGATCGGTCAATCCGAGCGATCATCCTGCACGGAGAGGGGCCCTCGTTTTGTTCGGGCTTGGATGTAAAGTCGGTCATGAAAACGCCGGCCAAGGCGGCGCTGGGCTATGCGCAACTGTGGCAGCCCATGCGCAATGATTTTCAGCGCTGGTCCATGGGCTGGCGCGAACTGCCGGTGCCGGTGATCGCGGCCATCCATGGCAATTGCTTCGGAGCCGGCCTGCAGCTGGCCCTCGGTGCCGATATCCGCATTGCCCGGGCCGACGCCCGGCTGTCGGTGATGGAAGCCAAATGGGGACTGGTGCCAGATATGGGTGGCCCCAGTCTGCTTCGGGAACTGGTCGGGATTGATGTGGCCAAGGAGCTGAGTTTCACCGGCCGCATCATCAGCGGCAGCGAGGCACACGCGCTGCGACTGCTGACCCATCTGAATGAAGATCCGCTGGCGGCCGCAGAAACGCTCTGCGCTGAAATTGCGACGCGCTCGCCGGACGCCGTCGGCGCTGCGAAATTCCTGATGCAGGAAGCCTGGCATGAAGATGAATCCGGGGCGCTTGCCGCCGAGCGGCGCTGGCAACGCCGGGTCATGGGCAAAGCGAATCAGCGCAAGGCGGTACAGATCAATCAGAAACCTGATTCCGCCAATAGCGGCGACCCATCATTCTCCAAGCGCTCGGTTTGATCGAACGGCTCTTTGATCCTCTTCTGATGGGACTGGTCCCGGCGCAGAAGAGGACGCTGAGTCAATCTGTTCATCTCCTCCATCTCATGCGATAGCGTGCTCTGATCATGAATGCACAAAAAGAAACCCTTCCGCGACTGATCACCATCCCCATGAGTCACTACTGTGAGAAGGCGCGCTGGGGCCTGCGTCATGCGGGAATGGACTATCGCGAGGAGGCGCATCTGCAGGGATTCAATTATCTGGCCACCCGTCCCAGAGGCTGGGGACGCGCGGTGCCGGTGCTGGTCCTGGGCAGCGAGTTTGTCGCTGATTCCACCGCCATCCTCAAGTATCTGGACCGCGAGGTGGCGGAAGAGCGAAAACTGTATCCGCAGGACTTGAAAGCACTGGTGGAAGCGGACGAAGAAGATTTTGATGAACATCTCGGCATCGAGTCTCGGCGCTGGGTCTATCACCACTGGCTGCAACGTGACATTCGCGAGCTGGTCCCGGTCGCCGGCCAGCGTGCGCCCGGCTGGCAGAAAGCACTCTGGCCCTATCTGTTTCCGCTGTTCCGCAAAGCGCTGGACCAGATGATTGAGCCCACCGCCGAGAAAGTGCAGACCGGCCTGCAAGTGATTCAGAAAACCTTCGATCGCGTGGCCGGTCAAATGGCTGACGGCCGCCGTTATCTGCACGGCGATCGGTTCACCGCTGCTGATCTCAGCTTTGCCTGCATGGCCGCGCCCATCGTCATTCCGCGTGGCTACGGTATCCGTCTGCCCACCGTGGACGAAGCGCCCGAAGGTGCCCGCTCAGATATCGAGCGCTTTAGCGCGCACCCGGCCGGTCAATACGCGCTGCGACTTTTTGCGGAGCGGGGCTTGCAGGAGGGGGCGAGGGAGGCGCAGTAGGCGCCCGCTTCTTCGGTCATACGCCTTATTCCTTCTGAATGAGCTTCAACTGGGGCAGCCATTGATTTCGGCGCTCTAGTCCTTGAATGTGCCCAGACCCGAATTTTGTGGCGCGACCTCAGCGCTAGGGGCGATGAATCTGCTCACACCTTGCGCACAAACTCCGATTTCAACTTCATCTGGCCGATGCCATCGACCTTGCAGTCAATATCATGGTCGCCCTCGACGAGGCGGATGCTTTTGACTTTCGTGCCCACCTTCACGACCGAGGAGCTGCCTTTTACTTTCAGGTCCTTGATGACCGTGACGGCGTCACCGTCATGCAACTCCGTGCCGTTGGCGTCGCGATAAACAGGGTTTTGAATCGCATCCGCATCCGCATCCGCAGCAGCTGCTTCAGCTTCGGCGGCATCAATACGCCATTCGTGCGCACACTCGGGGCAGATGTACATGCCGGCGTCCTTGTAGGTGAACGCCGAGGTGCAGGCGGGGCATGGGGGTAATTGATTTTGCATATTCAGTCGGGTTCCAGTTTGGCCAAGCGGCGGCGGGCCATGCTGATCAGCGCCCCGAGCTTGCGCCACACACTAAAAGCGGTAGGCCGTGCCGGAAAAGCGGGCGACGAGGGTTCCGGCTTCATCGGACACATCAACCTGGTAATTGGCCAGCTTTCGCGAGGCGCTCAACTGGGTCGCCTGCGCCAGTAAGACCTTGCCTTCGGGTTTGGCCAGATAGCG
>JBFJJV010000020.1:0-29230 GCA_041635265.1 Panacagrimonas sp. | reverse complement strand
CAACTATCTGAACCCGACCAATGATGACGGGGTGCAGACGCTGACTGGGGTGGAGAGTTTTTCGTACACCGCGACTGATTCTGCGGGCAACACCACGACCGGCACGATTTCGATTGATATTGTCGATGACGTGCCGACGGCCACGGATGACTCAGCCACCCAGACGGTCGAAGACAGCCCGATTATCGTCAACGTACTCGGCAACGATGTGGCGGGCGCTGATGGCGTAGGCACCGGTGACGTTGCATTGGTCGCAAACAGCCTGACGGGCGGCACCGGCTCGGTGATTTACAACAATGACGGCACGTTTACCTACACACCCACCGCAGGTGAGAGCGACCCGGTCAGTTTCCAGTACACCATCACTGACGGCGACGGAGACACCTCGACAGCCACGGTGACGATCGCGCTACAGCCGGACTCGGTGCCGATTATCGAGCTGGCCGAATCCACTACGGTGGACGAGGATGGCTTTGCCTATGCCAATGCCGATACGCCGACACCGCTGGAAACTGCCTCGACGGGCTTGCTTACCAACTCCGGCACCATTCGAGTCAATTTCGGCAAAGATCTGCCGACGGATGTTGACGCTGCCCTGGCACTCAAGGCGGACGGGCTCAGCGGTCAGCTGCGCACGCTTGATGGACAGACGGTTTCATTTGCGCTGGTGGTCGGCGTCCTGATCGGCACTGTCGATGCGGGTGCAACAGAGGTCATGCGTATCGAGATGCAAGCCGGCGCGACCACGGCGGGCAGCGTAGTGACCTACACATATGACGTCACGCTTTCACAGCCGATTAAACATGCCTCGTTGGACGGTGTGGCTGGTGATAATAGTGAAAATACGATCACGTTGAGCGGGTTGAAATTTGACGTGACCGACAGTGATGGCACGACGCTGACAGGCTCGGTCAACGTCGACATCGTGGATGATGTGCCGGTGATCAATGTCACCGACGGTATGACGATCAATGCTGCTGATACCTTGATCGTGGGCAATGTCGCAGACATGGGTGCGGACGTCGAGGGCTCAGTGTTTTCGGTGACGGGGACGCCACCTACGGGTTTGACCAGTAGCGGCCTTGCGTTGGAGTACAGCAGCGCAGGAAATGTGCTGACCGCGTTCACCACCGCTGGCGACGGCACGGTCACCACCGTCTTCGTGCTCACCGTTTTGCCGGACGGCAGTTACCAGTTCGATCTTCAGCAGGCACTTGATCTGGTTCGCTTCGACAACGTGTTCCAGGCAGGTGTAGACGCAGGCGGCCCTCAGGCGGCCTATTATTCCTTCTCTGACAGCTCGTTTGGTTCTAATCCAAGCGGCAAAGAATGGACGGTAAAGTTCACTGCTACCTCCGACGATGGTGCCGCGGGCAAAATCAATCCGAGTACTCCGGGCATGGGCGTCGACAATAATCTGTTCGGGACCAATGAGCAGATTCGAGTCGAGGTTGATGACGAGGCGACTTCCGGGGCACGTGACCTAGCGTCTATCCTGCGCGTTGGTTTCTCCAGTTTTGGGGCAGGTGAGTCGGTGCTTTATTCCTATGCTGTGGTCGATCAGTTTGGTCAACCGGTTCTGGACGGCGGCGGAAGTCCGGTCGTCGTCAACGGCACGATCAACTATGCAGACCTGACACTTTCTGCGCCAGGTAGCAGCGCTGGATATTTTGAATTCAACGCAGCGCCGAGCGGGTTTATCGATTACGTCAATCTGACTGCAGGTTCCGGTACCAGCATCCGCATTGACTCGGTCAATATTGGCGTAGTTGACGACACGGCTCTCGCGGAGCTCCCCTTCACCGTGACAGCGACGGATGGTGACGGCGATACCGTGACGACGACACTCAATGTGACGGTTCAGAACCAAACCACCTTGATGGGAACCAGCGACAACGATGCCCTGGGAGGCGGAACTTCTGACGACATCCTGATGGGTGGTGCTGGTGACGATATCCTCACGGGTGGATTGGGCTCCGATACCTTTGTCTGGAAGTTGGCCGATGCCGGGACAACCAGCAGCCCGGCGACTGACAAGATCACCGACTTTTCGAGCGGACTCGGGGGCGACGTGCTCGACCTGCGTGATTTGCTGGTTGGGGAGAACAACAACGCGGCGGACCTGACAAGCTATCTGCAATTCGCGTCCGACGGGCAGGGTGGAACAAATATCAATATCAGCACGACTGGCAATGTGAGCGGGGGTGCGGATCAGGTGATTAATTTGGCCAACGTCGATCTTGCGCCCATCGGCAATGATCAGCAGATCATTCAGAATCTGCTCGACAACGGTAACTTGAGGGTTGATATCTGATAGGGCTTCGTTTGGGCTAGAATCCTTGGATTCGCGCCACTCATTTCTTGCCAAAAGGGGCGGCCCTGTCTATTCAGGGCCGCCTGTTTTCTTTTGGCAGAGCACCATTCTCTTGAGAATTACTGCATAGAATTACAGAGCAAGTATGAATAAGCCCGAGAAAAAGAAGATGCAAAGTTCCGCAGAGACGGACAAGTCGGCTGCCCCACCCAGTTCGGCGATGAAGCTGCCGGAGGGCCTCAAGAAGGTTATATCGCGAGGCCCGCAGCAGCGCGGCGGGTTTCGGGGCGGTGCCATCGGCAAGCCGCAGACTGATTTCGCCCGCAAAGCCGGGAAATCAAGAAAGGTTCATTAGGCGGGGTCTGTCCTTCAGGCCGCTTTCAACTCACGAACGCCATTGGCATCGGCCAGAATTAGCAGATCGGCCGGGCGATGCGCGAATAGGCCGACGCTGACGACGCCCGGAATCTGATTGATCTGGCTTTCCAGCTCTAGCGGCTTTTGGATATTCAGGCCAAAGATATCCAGGATCGGGTTACCATTGTCGCTGGTGAAACCCTTGCGCAGTTCCGGCGAACCGCCCAGTTTGACCATCTGGCGCGCCACGAAGCTCCGTGCCATTGGAAGCACTTCAATGGGCAGCGGAAATTTGCCGAGACTGGGAACGAGCTTGCTCGCGTCTGCAATGCAAACAAATTTCCTGCTGGCTCCGGCAATTATTTTTTCCCGGGTCAGCGCGCCGCCGCCGCCCTTGATCAGTTGCAGGTGTCGATTGGCTTCATCCGCTCCGTCAACATAAAGCGACAAAGCGCCCGCCTCGTTGAGGTCAATTACCTCGATGCCCAGCGCCTTGAGGCGAGCCGTACTGGCTTCTGAACTGGAAACTGCGGCCTTGATGTCCATTCGAATTGGCGCCAGCTGCTCGATGAAATGATTCACTGTGGAGCCGGTGCCCACCCCAAGAACGGTCCCGGGTTCAATGTACTTCAGGGCTGCTGCCGCAGCCGCTTTCTTTGCTTCGTCCTGATTCATACGGTCTTGCGCTTTCCTTGGTCAAACAGGGCTGAGCCGATGCGCACGATGGTTGCACCGTGGGCGATGGCGATTTCAAAATCATCCGACATTCCGGCTGACAGGGTATCCAGAGTTAGGTCCTTTGTGCCAATTTCATCTGCCAGCTTCCTGAGGGCGCGATAGGGACGGGCAGCCAGATCGGGGTCTTTACACGGCGCCGGAATAGCCATCAAGCCGCGCAGGCGTAAATTGGGAAGCTTCGTGATCTCGCGGCACAGATCAGGCGCTTCAGACAGGGTGCAGCCGGACTTACTGGCCTCAGCCGAAATATTCACCTGAACACAGATATTGAGCGGCGGCAGCGTAGGGCTACGCGCTGTGCTAAGCCGCCTGGCAATTTTCATCCGGTCCACGCTATGGACCCAACTGAAATGCTCTGCAATTTCGCTGGTCTTGTTTGATTGAATCGGGCCTATGAAGTGCCATTCCAGATCAAGGTCGGCTAGCTTGGCCTGCTTGCTGAGTGCCTCCTGGACATAACTCTCCCCGAACAGCTGCTGACCCTGCGCGGCGAGCGCGCGCACGCAATAGGCATCAAAGTTCTTGGAGACCGCCAGTAGCGAAACTTCGGCGCGCGCACGGCCAGCGAGGTGAGCGGCACGATCAATGCGCTGCAGGAGGGCTGTGAGTTTTGTCATCAATCTTTGAGGAATCTCGCCTAACTATGTTGCCTGATTGGCTTTTTCGGGCTAGTGTCCATGCCATCGACAGCCTGTCGAAGGAGGAGATTGGGGGCCTATGGATATTGCGCAGCTGCTGACTTTTGGGGTTAAGAACGGGGCATCGGATTTGCATCTGTCCGCCGGGGTCGAGCCGATGATTCGGGTCGATGGCGAAACCAAGCGTATCAACCTGCCTCCGCTCGAACATAAGCAGGTGCACGGCATGGTGTACGACATCATGAACGATAAGCAACGCAAGGCCTACGACGAGTTTCTGGAGACCGATTTTTCGTTCGAAATTCCGGGTCTGGCACGCTTTCGCGTCAATGCCTTCACCCAGGCTCGCGGTTCGGCGGCTGTCTTTCGAACTATTCCAACCAAGATTATATCGCTGGAAGACTTGGGCTGCCCCCCCATTTTCAAGGAGTTGGCTGATTTGCCACGAGGCCTGATTTTGGTTACCGGGCCAACTGGATCAGGCAAGTCTACGACTCTGGCCGCAATGATCAATCACAAGAACGAGACGGATTACGGCCACATTCTGACGATTGAAGATCCGATCGAGTTTGTGCATCAGTCCAAACGTTGCATGATCAATCAGCGCGAGGTCCATCGCGACACGCTTGGATTCAACGAGGCGCTGCGTTCTGCGTTGCGTGAGGATCCGGACACTATATTGGTCGGCGAGATGCGCGATCTGGAAACCATTCGCCTTGCGCTCACAGCAGCAGAAACCGGACACCTGGTGATGGCCACACTGCACACCAGTTCTGCTGCCAAAACCATTGATCGCATCGTAGATGTGTTCCCGGCAGCCGAGAAGGACATGGTGCGCGCCATGCTTTCTGAGGGCCTCAAAGCGGTCATTTCGCAGTCCTTGCTGAAGAAAAGGGGAGGCGGACGCATTGCGGCACACGAGATCATGGTCGGAACCCCCGCCATACGAAACCTGATTCGGGAGAACAAAATTGCGCAGATGTATTCCGCCATTCAGACCGGGCAGAGAGAAGGCATGCAAACGCTCGAGCAGTGTCTAAAGGATCTGGTCGTACGCAAGCAGGTGGATCCGGCCGATGCGCGGCGCAAGGCGAACAAGACGCTAGAACTCTAGGTGCCAGATGCCCCGCCCATGCTGACAATTTGATGTCCCGTTTTCCGCTGCCTGGAATTTGATATGGAACGTGATCAAGCGATACGACTCGTCCAGCAATTGCTGACACTGCTGAAGAGCAAGGAAGGCTCTGACCTGTTTATTACTGCCGGCTTTCCTCCTGCGATCAAGGTCGATGGTCAGGTCACGCCAGTGATGGATAAACCCGTGAGTGCGGAAAATGCGGCCATGATCGTACGTAGCCTGATGGCCGACCGTCAGATCAAGGAGTTCGAAGCCTCAAACGAGTGCCAGTTTGCCATTAATCCGCCCGGCATCGGTCGTTTCCGTGTGTCTGCCTTCGTGCAGCAGGGCAGTGTGGGTGCGGTGCTGCGCACCATCAATACCACCATTCCTACTTTCGATGAATTGGGCCTGCCGGAACAGCTCAAGAATATCGTTTCCGCAAAACGCGGCTTGGTACTGATGGTGGGCGCTACTGGCTCTGGTAAAAGTACGTCACTGGCGGCGATGATGGGTTATCGCAACGCGAGTAGCAAAGGCCACATTATTACGATTGAGGACCCAATCGAGTATGTGCACGCGCACGGCGGTTGCATGATTACCCAGCGTGAGGTGGGCACCGACACGCATAGCTGGGATAACGCCCTGAAGAACACTTTGCGTCAAGCACCGGACGTTATTCTGATCGGCGAGATCAGAACCCGCGAAACGATGGAGTTTGCGGTGCAGTTCGCGGAAACAGGTCACCTGGTCCTGTCCACCCTGCACGCAAACAGCTCGAACTCTGCGCTGGATCGCATTATCAATTTCTTCCCGGAAGAAAAACGCGAGCAGCTGCTGATGGACCTTGGTTTGAATCTACGTGCCATTATTTCGCAGCGTCTGGTCCGCCGCGAGGATGGTGGGCGCGTCGCCGCCATGGAAATTCTCCTCAATTCACCACTGGTGTCGGACATGATTTTCAAGGGCGAAGTGGCCGAGCTCAAGGACGTCATGGCGCGATCAAACGAACAGGGCATGATCACGTTTGACCAGTTTCTGTTCGATTTGTTCGAGCACAAGGTCATCAGCTACGAAGAGGCGCTCCGCAATGCGGATTCGCAGAACGAAATTCGTTTGCGCATCAAGCTGGAGTCGACCCGGGCGAAGGAAAATCTGCTCGATGATGAAGTGGTCAAGAAGATGACAATGCAGGAAGAAGACGAGGGTCAGATCCTTCGTCGTCATAGCTGATTGAATTCATTAGTGATTAGACGTCCCTAGCCACCCACGGGAAAAATTTCGTGCTCAAGATTCTGCCCTACCTCAAACTTTGTGTTGAGAAAAGCGCATCCGATATTTATTTCACCAGCAACGCGCCTGCGATGTTGCGGATCGAAGGTGAAATGCTGGCTGTCGGTCGCAACCTGCTGACCACGGAGTTCATCAAGGAGCTGGCCTATTCGATGTTGACGCCTGAACAGCAGACACAGCTCGAAGGAGAACGCGAGATTGATCTGGCGACCCAAGCCGGTGGGCTGGGACGCTTCCGCGTCAATATATTCCACCAGCGCAATTCACTGGGCATCGTGATGCGCTATGTCAAGTCAGAAGTGCCCAAGCTCGATGGCTTGGGTGTGCCGGACGTGCTCAAGGATCTGGTCATGCAGAAGCGCGGCATGATCCTCATGGTCGGCGCAACAGGGTCTGGAAAATCCACCACGCTGGCGGCGATGATCAATCACCGTAATGAGTCCTCATCAGGTCACATCCTCACTATTGAGGATCCGATTGAGTACATGCACCCCAATCGTCGCTCTATCGTTAATCAACGCGAAGTTGGTTTGGATACCGAAAGTTATGACCGGGCCCTGATCTCTTCGCTGCGCGAAGCCCCCGATGTGATTCTGATCGGTGAAGTCAGACGCCGAAGTACGATGGAAGCCTGTATTCAATTGGCCAACACCGGGCACCTGGCACTTTCAACGCTGCACGCGAACAACGCTTATCAGGCTCTGCAACGTGTGATTAATCTCTATCCGCCCGATCAGCGTGATCAGCTGTACATGGATTTATCACTGACACTGCGCGCCATCGTCAGTCAGCGTCTGGTCAAGCGCAAGGATGGCAAGCGCTGCGCGGCGGTAGAGGTCATGCTCAATACGCCCTATATTCAGGAACTCATCCTGTCCCGCCGTATTGAAGATGTGAAGGAAACGATGGAGCAGTCCTCTGATCGCGGCATGCAGACCTTCGATCAGTCGCTGTATGATCTGTACAAGCGCGGCGTCATCGAGTTGGAAGAGGCGCTATCCAATGCAGATTCGCGTGCTAATCTGGAATCCAAGATCAACTTCGGCGGCTAATCCATCAAATATCGGACCGCCGTGCTTGGGCGGGCATCTATCGTTGTTGCGCGATCTGCATATCCAGGTCACGACCACGTAGGCGCTTTTGCACAGCGCGAATAATGCCGCTGGCGTCAAGGCCAACTTCAGAAAGTAGTTCTTCGCGGGTGCCGTGTTCTATGAAGTGATCGGGTAGCCCGAGGTTGAGCACGGGCAGGGCATGGTGCTGAGCAATCAGAATTTCATTGACGCCGCTGCCTGCGCCGCCAGCCTTGACATTGTCTTCCAGCGTGACGATCAGATCATTTTCGTTCGCCAGTTCCAGAATCAACTCATGGTCCAGTGGTTTGACGAATCGCATGTCGGCCACGACCGCGTCGACGATGTCTGCTGCCTCGAGCGCGATGTGCACCATGGCGCCAAAGGCTAGAAAGGCCACTCGTGGCTGTCTGCGGCCATGCGCCTGACGGACAATGCGCCCTTTGCCAACGGTTAAAGGTCTGATCTCTAATTCCAGGGGCGTACCCACGCCGGTACCGCGGGGGTAACGAATGGCCGAGGGTTGATTCAACCTGACGCCGGTCTCCAGCATGCGCTGGCATTCGTTCTCATCGCTGGGCGCCATCACCACCATATTGGGAATGCAGCGCAGATAGGACAGATCAAACGCACCATGATGAGTTGCGCCATCCGCTCCGACAAGGCCGCCACGATCCAGAGCAAACACGACTGGCAAATTCTGCAGGGCCACGTCGTGAATCAACTGATCATAGGCACGCTGAAGAAAGGTTGAATAGATCGCGCAGACTGGCTTGATGCCTTCGCAGGCCATACCGGCGGCCAGTGTGACCGCGTGCTGCTCAGCGATGCCTACATCAAAGTAGCGATCAGGGAAGCGCTTGGCGAACTCGACCAGGCCTGAGCCTTCGCGCATGGCCGGTGTAATGCCCACGATTCGTCGGTCAGTCTCTGCAACGTGACACAGCCACTGGCCAAAAACTTCTGTATAACTGAGCCTGGAATTGGCAGACTTGACTGGAAACTCGCCGGTCACAGGATCGAATTGGGCTACGCCGTGGTATTTGATCGGGTCTGCTTCTGCCGGTTCAAATCCCTTGCCTTTCACGGTCAGAACGTGGAGCAGCTTGGGGCCTGGCTGATCTTTCAGGGTTTCTAGTGCAGCGCTGAGTGTTTCCAGATCATGGCCGTCTACCGGGCCGTGATATGCGAAACCCAGGGTGCGGAAAAGTGATGCCGGATCGTTCAAATGGGCTTCGTTGTCCTCCGCGTCCTGAGGCAATCTTGAAAGATGTGGCGCAACAAGACCCAGACGCTGCACCAGTCGTGCTGAGCGATCGCGCAGGGCCCCCACGTTTTCGCTGATCGACATATCGTTGTCGTTATAGACCACCAGCACATCCAGCTTATTGTGTCCTACATGGTTGAGTGCTTCGAAGGCCATGCCGGCCGTCATGCCACCGTCTCCAATGACTGCGACCACTCGGCGCGATTCCTTTTTGAGTCTGGCTGCGGCAGCCATGCCCGCAGCGGCAGATATTGATGTACTGGAGTGGCCAACACCAAAGCTGTCGTATTCGCTCTCCTCCCTTGAACAGAATGGGTGCAGACCACCGAGTCGGCGTATGGTCTCAAGCTGACCCCGCCGTCCGGTCAGCATCTTGTGCGGATACGCCTGGTGCCCGACATCCCAGATCAGTCGATCCTCGGGTGTATTCAGGGTCCGATGCAGGGCCAAGCTGAGCTCTACTGTGCCCAGATTTGCCGCGAAATGACCGCCCACGCGGCCAAGTGTTTCGATCAGGAAGCGTCGCACCTCTACCGCAAGGTGGCGAAGTTGCTCTGCGTCGAGTCCACGCAAATCTTTTGGGCGCAATACGCGCCCCAGCAGGGAATAGCCAGGGATGTCTGTCATATGATCAGGATGTCATTCGGGCGTGCCGAATCATTGGTCGGCTTGGGCCATTATCGTGCAATTTGGCCTTGGCTTCAGTGTCCGAAACGCACACCGGCCGTGACCACAGGGTTATTGCTGCAATGACTTGCCCAGAATCGCGAAAAATAACGGATATTCAGCGATAAATCGCTTTAAGGGGCGTCGACAGGTTCGATAACTTCGGCGCGAACGAAATTGCTGTAAACGGCCGTCAGGGTCGAAGATGCGCATCAGGATTGAGAGGCTACGATGATTCTGAGCGCTCCTTCCGCCTTTTGCCTCTTTATCCGAGCGTGGTGGGTCCAGTCGCTAGCTTAATCGACGCCGTGGTCCCGAGTGGGTAATAAGAGGGCAACTCTCAGGTGCCGCGTGATGGCGGCTAAAGTAGATCAGAGCTAAGCGAGCTGAAGCGCCCGTCTCGCCTGTTAGCTGACTCGGCCAAACGGTCAAATTTTTCTGGACACGATGCTCATTGACCGCGACTTCGTGTATCAGCGCGGATATTGCCACGCCGTGCCGATGGAGGCTTGAGTGGTTTGAGGTGCGATAATTGCCCCGGATTTACGGTGGATGCGCAAACCGAACCAAGTTCGAGACAGATGGGGTTATAAATGCAGAAAAAATGCTCATGTCAGTAGGGACCCGCATACGGCGGAAGGGCAGTAGCGCCTTGCGCAAGGCGCTCCGATCGGCCAAGGACTACGACAGCTGGGCAGACCTTGCCCAGCAGCTCGATGCGCGCAGCGGCCGTGAACAGTGGAAGCTCAGAGAAGCAACCAATCTCTACGATTACGAGATGATCGGCCGGCGCCTGAATGAATTTCGCTCTGGTCGCGCCAGAGGCGACATAGCCGGATTGATCTTTGCCATTGAGGAGGGCGTCCACGGAAATCTGGGCGGCATGGGGCAGCCCCTGCTCTACAACAAGGCGCGATTTGGCACCAAGCAACAGGTCGTGGATTTTGTGGACGAAGTATGCAAAGTGCTCGGCGTCCTCGAAGCGGTTCCAGACCATCAAATGTCACTGAACAGCAAGCTGGATCTGTTCGGGCGAGCGAGGCACTGCTACGGTCGCAGCGCCCTGATGCTCAGCAGCGGTGGCGCGCTGATGTATTTTCACTTCGGCGTCGCTAGAAGCCTGCTCGCTCGGGGATTGCTCCCCAATCTCATCTCGGGTTCTAGCGCGGGCGCGATTGTTGCTGCCGTGCTTGGCAGCCACAGCGATGAAGCGCTCGGGACGCTGCTCACTGGCGAGAAACTTCGTTTTGGGGCTGACTGGCAGCCGAATCTGATTGAGCGCACTACCGGACTGCGCCGCCTTTACGATGCCAGCGTGTTCGAACAGATGTTTGAGCAGCTGATTCCGGATCTGACCTTCCGCGAAGCATTCGAACTGAGCGGGCGCGAGATCAGCATCTCGGTGAGTCCTTGCGAAAGACACCAGCGACCGCGGCTGCTCAACGCAATTACCTCTCCTCACGTGCTTATTCGAAGTGCAGTTCAAGCTTCCTGCTCTGTGCCCGGTGTTTTCGAGCCTGTGCAATTATTGGCTCGGAATGCAGGTGGGCAGACGGTGCCATACCTGAAGTCAAAGTGGATAGACGGAATTTTCGCGGCGGATCTTCCTGCAAAACAGCTCGGGCGGATCTATGGCGCGAATCACTACATTGTCAGTTACGTGAATCCGCTGCTAGTGCCCGAATTTCGCGACAATCCCCACGGCAAGAATCGACTAAAGCCGATGACGACTCTGCTAAAGAATGCGGCACGGGATTGGCTCAAGTCTGCGGACGTGATGCTAGGGAAGTACCTGCCTGAATCGACGTTAGGTATCGGCAACAAAATATTGCACGATCTGCTTTCACAGAACTATGTTGGTGATATCAATATCTCGCCGAGTCGGCGTCTCGTTCCATTGCTCAAGCTACTGTCACCAGCCACGCCTGCAGAGATTGATGCACTGATTCTGGAAGGGCAGCGGCATACCTGGCCGAAGATGCAGAACATTCAGATTGCAACGCAGATCAGTCGCAAGCTGGACGATATTCTGAGGCGTACACAAAAACGTCAGCGCGAGCAGTCCGGCCGCGCAAATGGTCGAGCGAGATAGCGCGCAATATTCCTCAGCTGACGATTTCAGCCAAAAAAAAAGGCGCCGAGTGCTTATCTCGGCGCCTTTTTTATGCTCTTCTTTCCGATTCTGGGATCTTAGGGCTAGCCCCAAGATCCCAGCCGGAATCTTCTATGCCTTACTTAATCGGCGCCGTGATCTCGATCGGTGCTACCAGAGCACGTCCCTTGACCACCTTCAGTTCTACGCGACGGTTCAAGGCGCGACCCTTCTTGGTGCCGTTGTCCGCAATCGGCTGACTTTCGCCAAAGCCGAGTGTTGTCATGCGGGCCGGGTCGACCCCGAGGTTCGCCAAATAGGCTTTGACCGCAAGGGCGCGGCCTTCAGACAAGCTCTGGTTATAGCCGTCGGAACCCAGGCTGTCTGTGTGTCCGCGCAGTTCGACTTCGATGACACGCGAGCGGTTCAGCGCCTCGCCAACGCCGTCCAGAACCTTTTCGGCTTCCGGAGTCAGCGTCGTCTTGTCGAACAGGAAGGTCACACCGCGCAGCACAATGACGTCGCCGTCAGCACAGCCATCCAGATTGACCGGCTGGCCAGGGACTGGATCCTTGCACTCAGGTAGCGGACACCCATTCTCATCGACCTTCACGCCAGCCGGTGTATCCGGGCAGTTGTCAAGATCATCAGGTACACCGTCGCCATCGGAGTCCACCGGACCCTGGGGTGCTACCACTTCCGGCGCAGGTGCGGGCGGCGGCGGGGGTGTCGGCTCTTTGTAGAAGGGGAAGTAGCTGAAGGTCAGCCCGAGCGACTGTGCGTGATAATCCTCTCGAATCGTTCGCCTCGGGTGGTCGTCCACGAAATTATATTCACCGACTTCGGTATCCAGATAGCGATAGTCGAGCGACATTGTCAGACGGGTGCTGATATCAAACAGAATGCCACCACCGACTTGAAACACGTCGCCGTATGTCTTTTCTTCATTGCGTGCACTTTGCACGCCCTGGTAGGCCAGATCATTGACCTTGGTGTTCGAATAACCATAGCCACCACCCACATACGGGCGGATTCGGCTCTTCGGGAAAATTTCGAACCACAGATTGGCGAACATGGTTTCAGTCGCAATATGTCCGGCGTCGTCGCGCGTGCCGTTCAGATCCAGACTTTCATCCTGATCGTTCAGGCGGCGCGAATACTCAATCTCGGGGCGCAGACCGAACGGAAAGCGATAACCGATGACCGCACCGTAATAGCCACCATCGTCATACTCGGTCCGCGTGACGCGGGTGTCGTCCGGTACGCGAGGGACGAGTAATCCGCCTGGGTCATCAAAAACGCGGAAATCCTGCTCTTCAATCTTGTTGGCGCCGCCCATGATACCGCCGTAAAAGCCATCGGCGGCAAGCGCCGGGACTGAAAACAAGGAACTCAAAATCAGGGCAGATCCGCCCACAGCAAGCGTGCCAATCCGGTGGCGCTTTTGCTTCATCAGTTTCTCTCCGAGAAAAATTTTCATTAGATTAACGTCACTCATGCCAACATATTTGGGTTTGTGTAGTCTTATGAATGAATGACAACGGTGACATTCTTTCACAATTTTATACGGCGGTGGATGAATCCCCCCTGACGCAAGGTCAGTAGGATAGCGATTCAGTCTCCTGAAGCCCGATGATCTGAATACAATAAATCCAATTAAATCAGTTGATGGACGGCTCCCGCAACCGAAGAATCAGTCTGCGGACACCTTCCGGAGGCGGCTCGGTGAATCGCGAGACTGTAAAGGCAACGGCGAAATTGGCCATGGCGCCGATAACCCCGAAGGATGCTGGCGCAATGCCACAAATCCAGCCCTGCGGATTATCGACCAAGAGGTTGGTTCCTGGGACAAAGAACCAGCCCTTGTACAGAAAGATGTAGAGCAGCGTGCTTCCAAGACCTGCGAGCATGCCGAGGATGGCTCCGGGTCGATTGATGCGCGTGCTGAAGATCCCCATCATCAAGGCTGGAAACAGAGAGGACGCAGCCAGGCCAAACGCCAGTGCGACGACCTGCGCGGCAAAACCGGGCGGATTGAGGCCTAGGTACCCGGCGAGGAGGATGGCGACGGCCATCGAGATGCGGCTGGCGCGCAGCTCCTGTTTTTCCGAGATTTCGGGTCTCAGCATGCCCTTGAGCAGGTCATGCGAAATGGCGGAGGCGATGGCGAGTAGCAGTCCGGCCGCCGTCGATAGTGCGGCGGCCAGCCCGCCAGCAGCCACGAGTGCTATAACCCAGCGCGGCAGATTTGCGATTTCCGGGTTGGCCAAGGCCATGATGTCTCGGTCTACGGTGGTCAGTTCATTGCCGAGCCAGCCATAACTTTCGGCGGTGGCAGTAAATTTTGGGTTTTTGTCGTCGTAGTACTGAATGCGGCCGTCGTCGTTCTTGTCCTCAAACACCAGCAGCCCAGTGATTTCCCAGTTCTTGAACCACTGGGGGCGCTGCGCGTATTCAAGATTTCCCTCAGGGCTGCCAACCGGGCCACTCTGGACAGTCTGATGGAGGTTCAGGCGCGCCATCGCCCCGACTCCGGGCGCCGTAGTAAACAGAATCGCAATGAAGATCAGCGCCCAGCCCGCCGACTTCCTGGCGTCGGACACTTTGGGCACGGTGAAGAAGCGAATAATGACGTGTGGCAGGCCAGCAGTGCCGATCATCAGTGAGGCGGTGAGCAGGGCCATGTTCAGATGAGTGCCCTTGTGCGCCGTGTATTGGGCGAACCCTAAGTCCGTCACTACCTGATCAAGCCGCTCCAGCAAGAAAGTTCCGCTGCCGTCGGCCATCGTGGCGCCCAGGCCCAACTGAGGCAGCGGCATCCCGGTCAGAGTCAGCGAGATGAAGATCGCAGGGACGGTGTAGGCAAAAATCAGGACGCAGTACTGAGCAATCTGTGTATAGGTGATACCTTTCATGCCGCCAAGCACGGCGTAGAAAAAGACGATGGCCATACCGGCCATCACGCCGATCTCGTACGGTACTTGCAGAAAGCGACTGAACGCTACACCAACGCCCTTCATCTGCCCGATAACATAGGTGATCGAGGCCACGATCAGACAGACCACCGCGACAAGTCTGGCGGTCTTCGAGTAATAGCGTTCGCCAATAAATTCCGGCACCGTGAATTTGCCGAACTTGCGTAGATAGGGGGCCAGCAGCAGAGCGAGCAGCACATAGCCGCCTGTCCAGCCCATGAGGTAGGCCGATGCGTCGTAGCCCATGAAGCCGATGATGCCGGCCAGGGAGATGAAGGAGGCCGCGCTCATCCAGTCAGCAGCGGTGGCCATGCCGTTGGCAATCGGACTGACGCTTCCGCCGGCGACATAGAAATCCTTGGTGCTGCTGGCCCGTGCCCAGTAAGCAATACCCAAATAAAGAGCAAAACTGGCGCCAACGACCAGATAGGTCCAAGTTTGGGTGCTCATGGGGCTTTATCCGCCTCTGCGTCTGGCGTGCAGTACTTGGCGTCCAGCGCATCCATCTTGTGCACATAGACAAAGATTAACGCCACAAAGACATAGATCGACCCTTGTTGGGCAAAGAAGAAGCCCAGCGGATATCCGCCGATGCGGAACTGATTCAGAAAATCGGCAAGAAAGATGCCGAGACCGAACGAGACGAAAAACCAGACGGCAAGGAGCTTCACGACCAGTCGCAGATTGGCCTTCCAATACCCGCTGGATGCGGAACTGCTCTTTTTCCCCATTATTTTTATAACCCTCGCGCTTTACTTTATTCGTCGGCTTCTTCTTCGCTATCTGTTGCCAAGTTCCTCAAGCTTAATGCTCGCGCCCTTCAATGTGGTCGGCCAGCCATAGCAGCGGCGCGGCATCCTCGCCGAAGATGCCGAGGGCGAGTCGGGCGGACGCAAACAGGTCCATGGCTCTTTCCTTGGCGGCACGCATGCCCATCACCGCCGGATAGGTAGACTTGTGGCGGGCCTCGTCCTTTCCTGCGGTCTTGCCCAGGGCGCTTGAACTGCTCTCTACATCGAGGACGTCGTCCTGAATCTGGTAAGCCAGCCCGATGCACTTGCCGAACCGATCCAGCGCGTTTGATCGCGAGGCCTCGATGCGGCTTCCCGCCGCACAAGCGAGTAGCAGGCAGGCACGCAACAGCGCGCCGGTCTTGTGTACGTGCAAAGCCTCGAGCTCTGCAAGATTCAGGCTTTTTCCCTCGGAATGCAGATCAATGGCCTGGCCGCCCACCATTCCTCGTGAGCCCGCAGCCAGCGCAAGCTGGCTGATCATGGCCAGGCGCGCATCGCAGCTCAGTGTCATGTCCTCAGATAGTACCTTGAATGCCAGCGTTTGCAGTGCATCCCCGGCCAGAACCGCCGTTGCCTCTCCAAATTTGGCATGTACCGATGGTTTGCCACGACGAAGGGCGTCATCATCCATGCAGGGCAGATCATCATGGATCAGGGAGTAGGCGTGGATAAGCTCCACTGCACAAGCTGCTGCGTCGATCTGCCGTGCGTCGATTTGCAGTGTTTCGGCCGCCGCATAGCAAATAAGCGCACGCAGCCGTTTCCCGCCTTCGCAGGCGTAACGCATGGCTTGATGCAGCTCGGCGGGGTGTTGCTGTTCGGGCGGCAGATGCAGCAGCAGGGTGGCACTGATGTGCTGGCGCAAGTCTTTTATGCGATCAGCAAAAGGAGGGCGATTCAATCTGCGGGTTCCCCTTCTTCTTCGTCCTTGACGCTGCCTGCGTCCAGAAGCGTCCGAACTTTCAGCTCGGCTGCGTCCAGAGACTTGCGGCAGCTGCGCACCAGCTCGGTCCCGCGCTCAAACATTTTGAGCGAGTCCTCCAGACGCAAATCGCCGGCTTCCATTTTGCTGACGATAGTCCCCAATTCATCCAACTGCTGCTCAAATCTGGCAACTTCGTCGGGTTCTTCCGCTGCGGAGGTTTTCTTCTTGGGCATCTTACGGTGTTAAGTAAGGGGTTCGGATTGGCGCTAGTTTAGCGCGTTGCTTGCGACAGCCTCGGGCATCCGATACGGTTCGCGCCGCCGATACTACCTCAAGCTCAAATCCACAATTTCATGGCTGAAACTAAAACCTACGGTGCTGAATCCATCGAAGTGCTCCAGGGTCTGGACCCGGTGCGAAAGCGGCCTGGAATGTATACCGACACCAGCCGGCCAAATCATCTGGCGCAGGAGGTGATCGATAACGGGGTTGATGAGGCGCTGGCCGGCCACGCGACGCGTCTGGACGTCATTTTATATGCGGACGGCTCTCTTGAAGTTGCCGACAATGGCCGCGGAATGCCAGTCGATATTCATCCGGAGCATAAGGTGAGCGGCGTCGAGCTCATTCTGACTAAGCTACATTCCGGCGCCAAGTTTTCCAACCAGCAATACCAGTTCTCGGGTGGCCTGCATGGCGTCGGTGTCAGCGTGGTCAACGCACTGTCAAAAAAGCTCGAAGTACGCGTACAACGGGAGGCGACAGAGTACGAGATGACATTTGCCGGCGGCGAGACCGTCAGCAAGCTCAAGCCGGTCGGGACAGTTGGAAAGGCGCGCTCTGGAACCACACTGCGATTCTGGCCTGACGCCCAGTATTTCGACAGTGTCAAATTCAGCCTGCCACGTCTCAAGCAGAATCTACGTGCAAAGGCAGTTCTGTGTCCCAATCTGCGGGTCAGTCTGGATGACCAAATCAATGGGGAAAAGCTCGTCTGGCAGTTTGAAAACGGACTGACGGATTATTTGATCGACGCGCTGAAGGGGGTGGAAACCTTGCCCTCCGAGCCCTTTGTGGGCAGTTTCAAGGGAAAACGCGAGGAATCTGACTGGGCTCTGGTCTGGATTAACGGGAACGGGCCGTCTGAGCCCGTCGCGGAGTCCTATGTCAACCTCATTCCCACGGTCCAGGGCGGCACTCACGTCAACGGTTTGCGTACCGGTTTGACCGAGGCCATCCGCGAATTCTGCGAATTCAGAAATCTGCTGCCGCGCGGCATGAAATTGGCGCCTGATGATGTCTGGAACGGCTGCGCGTACGTGCTCAGCGTCAAGATGCAGGATCCGCAATTTGCCGGGCAGACCAAGGAGAGACTTTCTTCGCGTGAGACCGCGGCCTTTGTTTCTGGTGTGGTGCATGACTCCTTTGGCGTCTGGCTCAACCAGCATCCGGATCAGGGCGAACTGGTTGCTCAACTGGTGATCGCCAACGCCAATGCGCGCATGAAGCAAGCCAAGCAGATTGTGCGCAAGAAAGTGACCAGCGGTCCGGCCTTGCCGGGAAAGCTCGCTGATTGTGTGCTCACCGACCTCAAGCAGACCGAACTGTTCCTGGTCGAAGGTGATTCAGCCGGTGGTTCTGCCAAACAGGCGCGCGATCGTGATACTCAGGCGATCATGCCGCTGCGAGGGAAAATTCTGAACACATGGGAAGTGGATTCGCCCGACACGCTGGGCTCGCAGGAAATTCATGACATCAGCGTGGCGATAGGTGTGGATCCCGGCTCGGACAATCTGAGCAATCTGCGTTACGGAAAAATTTGCGTACTCGCCGACGCCGACTCGGACGGCCTGCACATCGCTACGCTGCTATGCGCACTGTTTCTGAAGCACTATCGACCTCTGGTCGAAGCCGGGCACATCTACATTGCCATGCCGCCGCTGTTCCGCATTGATGCCGGCAAGCTCGTGTTCTATGCGTTGGATGAGGCAGAAAAGAAAGGCATCCTTGATCGGCTCGCCGCCGAGAATAATCGCTCGAAGATTCAGGTCACCCGATTCAAAGGACTTGGTGAAATGAATCCGCTGCAATTGCGTGAAACCACGATGTCGGCGGATACCCGACGTTTGGTTCAGCTGACCCTGGACGATGAAGAAGAGGGTGTTCCCGACCCGGCGCATCAACTGATGGATATGCTGCTGGCCAAGAAGCGGGCCGGGGATCGTAAAATCTGGCTTGAACGCGAAGGCAATCGCGCTGAGGTCTAGCCGGAGGCGCTTCGATCGTTTTGAACCAGGCATCTATTACTGACCAAGAATTGCATGCCGGACTAAAACGCTGGTTTGGCTTTGAGCAGTTTCGCCCCGGTCAGGAAGCGGTGGTACGTGATGCGCTGAACCGGCGTGATTTGTTGGCCGTCATGCCCACCGGTGGCGGAAAATCACTTTGTTTTCAGCTGCCGGCGATGCTGGCGCCAGGCGTCATGATCGTGGTTTCACCGCTGATCGCCTTGATGCAGGATCAAGTGCGATTGCTGAGGGATATGGGGATCGCCGCCGAATTTCTTAATTCGAGTCTCAGCGCGACCGACTTCACGCAGGTCTGCGACGAAGTGATGTCGGGGCAGGTTCACTTGTTATATCTGGCACCGGAGCGTTTGCTCATGCCTGAATTTCTCGGTGGTTTCCTGGCAGAGCTGGCGGCCTCGCCGGGCATTTCGGCCATCACCATCGACGAAGCGCACTGCGTCTCCGAATGGGGCCATGATTTCAGGCCTGAATATCGACAGCTCGGCCGTCTGCGCACGCTTTTTCCTCAGGTGCCGGTGTTCGCCTTTACCGCTACCGCAACTGCGCGTGTACGCGACGATATCCTGGCGCAGCTCCATCTCGAGTCGCCAGCGGTTCACCTTGCCAGTTTCAATCGCCCGAACCTGCGCTATGCGGTCCGGCCGAAAGCCAAGCAGGCCTTCAAGGAGCTGGTCGCTCAGGCCAGAAACGGCGGATCGGGAATCGTTTACTGCCTTTCGCGGAAACGGGTCGATGAGCTGGCGGAGAAATTGCGGTCATCAGGAATCGATGCATTGCCTTACCACGCAGGATTGTCGGCGCAGACGCGCACTGATAATCAGGAGGCTTTCGTCCGCGACAACGCACAGGTGATGGTGGCAACCGTGGCCTTCGGCATGGGGATCAACAAGCCGGACATTCGCTGGGTGATCCATTACGATCTGCCGCGCACGATGGAAGGCTATTATCAGGAGGTGGGTCGGGCGGGTCGAGATGGTGAAGCTGCGCAATGCACGCTGTTCTTCGGTGCAGGCGATATTCGCACGGCTGAATTTCTGATCGCGCAGAAGGTCGATCCGCATAGCGGGGCGCCACTGGAGGCAGAGCAGCGCATTGCCAAACAGCAGCTCAGACAAGTACTGGACTATGCTGAAAGTGCGGAATGTCGGCGTGCCGTGCAGCTGCGTTATTTTGGCGAAGAACATCCGGGGAATTGCGCTGCCTGCGATAACTGCCTGGAACCCAAAGTACTTGAGGACTGGACGCTGGAGGCTCAGCAGCTATTGTCATGTATCGCACGGCTCTCGCAACGAGGGCAACGATTTGGGGCAGGCGTGGTCATTGAAATACTGCGCGGCGTGGAAAACCAGAAGTTGATCGAGCGTGAACTTCAGACGCTCAGCACTTACGGCATCGGAAAACATCGCTCACAGGACGAGTGGCGCAATCTGGTACGTTCGCTGCGGCACCAAGGGCTGTTGGGGGAGAGCACTGACGGGTATCCAGTGCTTCGGCTGCTGGAAGCCAGTCGCCCGGTGCTCAAGGGGGATAAAAAAGTGATGGTTACTCCGCTTCCGCCAAAGGCGCGTGGGAGAAGGGGCAAACAAGGCGTCGCCGATATATCCGGAGCCTTGCCGCCCTCTGAGGCGCTATTCGAACGACTGCGCGGGCTGCGCAAAAAGTTGGCGGACGAGCAGGGTGTCCCGCCCTACGTGATTTTTAGCGACGCAAGTTTGCGTGAAATGTCAGCGAGGCAACCGGATCACGCGGATAGCTTTTCTGATATATCGGGTGTTGGCGCAAGAAAGCTGGCGCGCTACGGACCCGCGTTTGTTAAACTGATTCGGCAGTTCAGACAGGAAACAGGCGCAGCCAGCGAAGACAATAGCGGTGATTTCGGACTGGAGTCCGAGCAGCTCCAGAGCGCCGTCGATGCAGATAGTGAGACCTTGCAAGAGACGCATCGCCTGCTGAATATGGGGCACGATGTAGCCCGAATCGCTCAGCAACGCGGCATGACGGAGTCGACGATATGTGCGCACATCGAGAGCTTGTTGCTCACTCGTCAGCTGGAATCGATAGAGCCTTTGATTTCGGCTGAACGACTGCAGAGCATGGTGCAGGCGCTTCAGGTTCACGGCTACACCCGGCTCAAGCCCGCCTGGGAAGCTTTGGCAGGAGAAGCGAGCTATGACGAGTTACGGCTGGCCCGTGGCTGGATCAGGCGCAGTGAAGAGGCGCCCGGCGAGTTTTAGAACCGTATCAGAAAGTTGTCGTTCTACGCTTGATCGTCTTTAGTGCGGCAGTCTTTCCAGCAAACGAGAGCCGATAGAGAACATAACGCTCATAGGATCGATGGTAGGAGAGTCCGGGCATTACATCGTGGTGTAGCCGCCGTCGACCACCAACTCTGCGCCGACCACATATGAAGACTCGTCAGAGGCTAAAAACAACACGGCTTGAGAGACTTCTTCGGGCTGTGCGGGGCGGCCGCTCAGGGTCATGCGCAGGGTCGCATCGCGGAACTCGGCTTGGCTCAATAAATCCTTGGTCATCGGTGTGTCGATCACACCGGGATGCACTGAATTCACGCGAATCTTGAATGGCGCCAGATCCACGGCGCAGGACTTGGCCATCAGGCGCGCTGCGCCCTTGGAAGCCTGGTAGGCCGTGGCCCCAGGAGCACCGATCAGCCCGTAAATGGATGAGATGTTGATGATGGAGCCGCTTCCGGCCAGCTGCATCGCCGGGACGACGGCGCGAATTCCGAAGAAAGAACCGCGTACGTTGACATTGAACACTTGGTCCCATTCTTCAGTCGTGGTCTCGTGGACCGGTTTCATGATAAAAATTCCTGCGTTATTAACCAGCACGTCGATACGACCGTAGCGGGCGATGGCACCTTCTGTCACGGTCTTCCACTGCGCCTCGTCGGTGACATTGAGCGCGACGAATTCAGCTCGCCCACCGGCTTTGCGGATGCCCTCAGCGACCTGCTCTCCGAGTTCGGCATTCATGTCGCTGACGATGATCTGGCCGCCTTCGCGGGCCAGCAACTCGCAGTGCGAGCGGCCCATTCCCATGGCAGCGCCGCTGACCAATATCACCTTATCTTGTACTCGCCCCATGGCCTCTCACTCCAGATAATTTAATGAAGTTTTGCTAGCTGCGGGTCAAGGGATGGACACGCAGGAATCATCGACTGATTTTCCTGCGCGAAATGCCTTGAGTGAACCACTATGCATGACCCGGCCCATCAATGGCCTGCCGATGATCTCTTCTGCCATCCGTGAAGCATCGATGAGCTTTTCAAGATCGATGCCAGTTTCGATCCCCAGTTCCTGGCACATAAAGACCATGTCTTCTGTGCAGACGTTGCCGGAGCTCAGGCGTGCCTTGTGTCCGGCAAAGGGGCAGCCACCCAGACCGGCAACCGAGGCGTCAAAAAGGCTCACGCCCATCGACAGGGCCGCGTAAACGTTGGCGCCACCGAGTCCGCGTGTGTCGTGCAGATGTAGGCCAATCTTCGCTTCTGGAGCTAACTCGCGGACGGCACCGATATGTCGCTTTACGTCTTCCGGATTGGCCCACCCCATGGTGTCCGCCAAATACAGTGGTGGCAGCGGCAGATTGCGTTCGCGGAACATGCCGATGGCATGACGAAATGCATCCAAAACCATCTCCCGAGACACCGGTCCCCCCAGATTGCAGCCCCAGGCAGTCATTACGTACACCTTCTGCACCGTAGCCCCATCTGACTGGTATCGGTCCAGCCAAGCTTCCTGTTCGGCACGCATGTCCATCGCCGTCCGATTATTGTTGCGCATGGCGAAGGCATCGGTCAGGTAGTACATCAGGGGCGCGTGATTAAAGGCGTCCTTGATTGTGCGTGCGCGTTGGTAGCCTGACTCGTTGAGCCATAGCAGGGTGTATCGAACCTTGGGATTTTTTTTGATGTCGGCGTAGAGTTCCAAGGTGTCCGCCATCTGCGGAACTTTGCGGGGATTTACCAGCGAACCCACTTGAATCTGTTTCAGGCCGGTTTCGGACAAGGCGTTGATGAGCGCCACCCGCTGTTCACGAGGGTAGGTTACGGGCTCCATTTGGAATCCTTCACGTACGCCTTCTTCGTGAAATTCGACGAACTTTGGAAAATCACTCATGACTTACTTCACTCCTTAGGGGTCGGCTGGCTTCAAGTGCTCAGGCCAAAATTTCGCTTAGGACATCGCCGCGACCGACCATGTCCCCGGGTCTGCACCGCAGACCGCTCAGCGTGCCATCATGCTCAGCGACGATCTGCAGCTCCATCTTCATTGATTCGATCACAATGACGGTCTGACCCGTGGTCACAGCGTCGCCTTCTGCGGCAAGCACGGAGACCACCTTGCCCATCATCGGCGCCTTCAATTCGCTACCTGCAGCGGCGGTTGTTGCGGCCGCTGCCAGGGTCGGCGTAGCCTCGAAGCGGTCAGTCCCCAGAGCACTGTGCACTTCTACAGCTTGGCCGTCGGCGAACAGTCGCAGCTCGAGGCTGGTGTCATTGCATTCCAGAAGTTTTGCGCCATTGCTTGCATCAGACAGCCTGGCGCGGAGTGGAATCGATTCTTTCGCCTCCACTGTTACCAATAGGTCGATGAAGCCTTGCGCATCGGGAGCACCGAAATGAACGGCCCAGTCGGTGTTGCCGGCCGCGAGACTAAGCGATGGCTGTGGAGAAGGGCGTGCGGGCCCGGCCAGGGTGCGCCAGCCGCTAAACTCGGCCTGTGTCCATACGCCGAAGTCGCGGCGACTGCGCTCGCGGGAAAGCCACCAGAGGGCTGCGGCAGCGAGATGCTCTACCGACGTTTCAACGCGGCCCGCCGAGGGCTTCCAGCGGGCATCAATCAGCCGTGTATGCATTATCCCGCTGCGCGTCTCGGGCCAGCGCAGGAGTTCATTCAGGAAATTTATATTCGTTGTCAGCCCAACAATTTCGGAGGCTTGCAAGGCTGCACACAGTAGATCCAGTGCTTCGCCGCGCGTGTCAGCGTGGCTAACCAATTTCGCGATCATCGGGTCGTAGAAGGGCGTGATTTCGTCGCCGGAATCAACCCCGCTTTCGACACGAATCTGACCCTCGGGGAAGCTTAGCCAGTGCAGCTTGCCGGCACCGGGCAGGAAACCGGTATCGGGATCTTCGGCGTAGATGCGTGCCTCGAAGGCATGGCCGTTGATTCGCACCTGTTCCTGAGTCAGTCGCAGCGTCCCTGTGGCCGCGATATGCAACTGCTGCTCTACCAGGTCGAGTCCGGTCACTTCCTCGGTCACCGGATGTTCCACCTGCAGACGAGGGTTCACTTCCAGAAAGTAATAATCATTCCCGCTGACAATGAATTCTACCGTTCCCAGGCCGCGGTAATTCAGCTCGGCAGCCAGGCGTCGTGCGTCTTCGAGCATACGTACCCGCAGCTCAGGATCCAGGCTTGCCGCTGGGGCTTCCTCGATGACTTTCTGATGGCGACGCTGCAGGGAGCATTCACGCTCAAACAGATGGATTGCAGCGCCGTGACCGTCTCCGGCAATCTGGACTTCAATATGCCGCACTTCCGGTAGGTAACGTTCGACGATCATCTCGCCGCTGCCGAAGGCCTGCGCCGCTTCGCGCATGGCGCTGTCCACGCGGGTGGGCAGATTATCCAGGCTCTCAATCAGCGCCATGCCGCGTCCGCCACCGCCGGCGACTGCTTTGAGCAGGGCGGGTAGTCCTGCGGCTTGAACGGCGGCAATCACCTGGGCGGGATCATTAAGTCCTGCGGTGTCACCTGGAACCGTCGGAATGCCTAACTTGGCTGCCTCGCGCTTGGCGGAGGCTTTGCCGCCCAAGCGATCCATAGTGTCAGCACTTGGACCGACAAAGCACAAGCCCGCTGCTTCGACAGCGCGAACAAAAGCCGAATTTTCGGATAGAAAACCATATCCGGGGTGGATCGCATCAGCGCCGACTTTTTTGGCTGCCGCAATGACAGCAGCGATATTGAGATAACTCTCTGCCGGTGCCGCAGCGCCGACCAGCACCGACTCGCCGATCTCGCGCACATGACGCGCTTTGGCGTCGGCCTGAGAGTGGATGCCCGCGACAGCTATGCCAAGTCGCCGGGCACTGCGCGCAATGCGGCAGGCGATTTCGCCACGATTGGCGATGAGCAATTTTCGGATTGGTTTCATGGAAGGGGTCATCAGAAGCGGAACACGCCAAACTGCGATTTTTCTGCTGGGACGCGTGCTGCGAGTTCCAGCAGAAGAGCCAAGGTCCCGCGTGTTTCCAATGGCTCAATAACGCCATCGGTCCAGCCGTGCGCTGCAAAATTGTGCGCTCCCTGGAAGTCTTCGTAAATCTTGCGAACCGGCGCCTCGAAGGCTTCGCGCTCTTCCGCGCTCCAGGTCTTGTTCGCCGCTTTCAGATTAGTTTCGCGCACCAGCGACATCACCATCGCGGCCTGGTCAGGCCCCATGATTCCGGCGCGAGCGTTGGGCCAGGAGAACATGGCAGTTGGCTTGAATGCGCGGCCACACATGGCGAGATACCCGGCGCCAAACGAGGCGCCGATGTTCAATGTGTACTTGGGCACGCGGGCCGAACTCATGGCAGTGATCATCTTGGCTCCGTGCTTGGCAATACCGGCCTGCTCGACGTCCTTGCCAACCATGAAGCCGGTGACATCACTCATGAATAGGAGGGGTATATCGCGCTGGCAGCACAGATTGATGAAGTGGGTGCCTTTCATCGCGCTTTCAGGAAAGAGCACGCCGTTATTCGCGAGGATGCCAATTTCATGGCCGTGGATGCGTGCGAAGCCTGTCAGCAGCGTCTCTCCGTATAAGGGTTTGAACTCCTGGAACTCACTGTCATCCACCAGTCGGGCGAGGATCTCCCGTGTATCGGTGGGGTATTTTGGATCGCGAGAGACGATGCCGTAGATTTCGGCAGGGTCGAATCGCGGCGGGCGCGTAAGCTCCTGCTTGCGACGCGACTGTGGAATCTGTCCCAATTCGCGCACGATATTCCGTGCAATCAGCAGAGCGTGCCGGTCATCTTCAGCAATGTGATCGGTAACGCCGCTGGTGCCGCAGTGCATGGCCGCGCCGCCCAGGGATTCGGCATCGATGGTCTCACCGGTGGCGGCAAAGGTGAGCTCCGGGCCGCCGAGGTACATGAAACCCTGACCGCGGACGATCACGACTTCGTCGCACAGCGCAGGAATATACGCACCGCCGGCGGTGCAAGGCCCCATCACGACGGCAATCTGCGGTATGCCGTCGCCTGACATGCCGACTTGGTTATGAAAGATCGAACCGAACTGGCCGTCATCCGGAAAGATATTCGCCTGATCGGGTAGGAAGGCGCCGCCGCTATCGACCAAGGTAATGCACGGCAGGCGATGCTGCCAGGCAAACATCTGTGCGCGCACGTGCTTCTTGCAGGTCAGTCCAAAGTAGGTGCCGCCTTTTACTGTCGCGTCGTTTGCGATGACCATGCAGGCTCGCCCGGAGATCATAGCGACACCGGTAATGATCCCGGCACCGGGCGGTACATTTTCGTATCTTCCGTCGCCGCAGAGTTCGCCCAACTCAAGGAACGGTGAACCTGGATCCATCAGCAAATCAATGCGATGACGTGGCAAAACCTTGTTGCGCGCAAGGTGTTTGGCGCGCATTTTTTCCGATCCGCCGGCCCTGGCCAGAGCACGTCGAGTGTGAAGGTAAGCTATGTGCTCAGCATAGGCAGCCTGATTGAGGGCGAAAGTTTCGCTGCGCGCTGAGATGCGGGAAGACAGTATGGTCATGGTGTCAACGCGCCGAGAATTGTGGCGTGCGTCGTTCTTGGAACGCCGCGAGTCCTTCGCCGACGTCGTCGCCGAGCAGAGCCTCGACAGCGACATCCACCTCGAGCGACAGCGCTTCGTTCAGGGTTTGATCCAGACCCTGTCGCGCCAGGCGTTTCATGGCAGCCAGTCCCGTATAGCTGCGCTGTGCAGCCTTGGCGCACCAGGAAAGTGCGTGTGCATGCAGTGCTTCGGGCGCAATCACTTCGCTTACCAGGCCCCAGTTCACCGCAGTTTCCGCGTCGATCCAGCGTGCGCTGAGATACAGGTCCATCGCGCGGCGCAGACCGATGAGTCGCGTTAATCGCTGGCTTCCGCCCCAGCCGGGAACCAGTCCGAACTGAGCGTGTTGATCGCCAAAGCGGGCGTCGCGAGCAGCAAAAACGAAATCCGCGCCGAGCATCAATTCAAGGCCTCCGGCGAGACACAGACCCTGACACGCGGCGACAATCGGCAGCGGGCTGGCCTCCATTGACCGTAGTACACGATGGCCTGAGGCGAGGAACTCTGCGAGCTCATCCCTGTCGCCGAGCTTTCCTTGCACCTCATCCAAATCGGCACCGGTGCAGAAGTGCTTGCCCTGCGCCTGAATGAGGACCACGCGCACTTGGGATTCGGCTTGCTCATAACGGTTCAGTGCCGAGCCGATGGCCTCCCAGGCTGCCATCGACAAGCAGTTGAACTTCTCGGGTCGTGCCAGTTCTATTATGCCAACTCCTGATTCAACGCGGACGCTGATGGGTTCGCTCATTTTTTCAGGTCCTTGGCGTACTGAACTGCGATACGGCCAACACGTTCGCGCGCAACGATCAATTTCATTACTTGTGCTGTACCGTCACCGATTTCCAGGCCCATGACATCGCGTAGGCGCTGCTGATGTGGCAAGTCCATGGACCAGCCGTAGTGGCCAAATGTCAGTAAGCACTGGTGTATTGCGTCGACGGCAGTTTTGGGGCCTAGCCATTTGACCATGGCAGCCTCGGCGGTATGTGCTTCCCCGGCATCGCGTAGTTCCAGTGCGTGATAGCACAGTTGGCGCGCGGCGGCGATCAGCGTGTCGTACTCGGCAAGCGGAAAGCTGACCCCCTGATATTGCGCCAGAGGCGCACCAAAAGCGGTGCGTTCCTGAGTGTAGGCCCAGGTTTCATCAAGGGAGGCCTGAGCGGACCCGATGCATTGCAGAGCGATCAGCACGCGGCTGTAATCGAAGCCCTGCATGACCTGGACAAAGCCTTTGTTTTCATCGCCCAGCAGGTGATCGGAAGGAATGCGCACGTCATCGAAAAAGATCGAGCCCCTGCCGATGATCTTGCTGCCGGAGTCATTGAAGTGTGTTCTTTGCACGCCCGCTAATGTCAGTGGAACCAGAAAGGCGCTGATACCGCGCGCGCCGTCTTCGGGTTCGCCGCTGCGAGCAAACAGCACAATGGCATCAGCCTGATCCGCAAAACTGATTGAAGTCTTCTCGCCATTCAGCACCCATTCGTCACCGTCGCGTCTGGCCTTGAGTGCCAGATTGGCGGCGTCGGAGCCACCTCGCGGTTCGGTCAGGCCAAGGGCCACGATAGATTCGCCACGGATCATACGCGGCAACCAGTATTCGGCCAGCGCTGGCTTGGCGTGCCCTGCAATCACTTTGCCGGTGAGCGAGGCCATTAATGGCACATAACTCACATTAATGTCGCCCCATCCGATCTGTTCGATCAGCATGCCGGTGGTCAATCCGTCGGCACCAAGGCCCCCGTATTGCTCGGGAAGATCAGGCGCGATCAGACCCATTTCACCCATTTCGAGCACCAGATCACGGTCCAGACACTCTACTTTTTCGCGATTCTGGTAGTCGGGCAGGAGCTTGCTTTCAGCGAAGCGGCGGGCTGAGTCGCGCAGGGCGCGCTGGTCATCTGTGAGGATCATTGGATTAGTTCGGGCAGATATATTTGGGGGGGAGGCGCTGCACTGTCGTCGCAGTACGGATGGGTTAGGTAATATAACAAACAACCGTTAGAATTAATGATCCGATTTGCCGCTTGGAGCGCGTAAATGAGTGAGATGCGTTACGGCGGCAAAGTGGCGGTAGTAGCCGGTGCAGGGCAGGGTTTGGGTCGTAGCCCGCCCTGTGTCTAGCCTCCCGTGGGGCTAAAGTTGGGGTCAACGATCTGCGGGGCGGCAGCGATGGCAGCGGAGCCTGGCAAAGCCCTGCATAGAATGTGTCTGATGAAATATTGGCGGCGCGCGGGGTGGCGATCGCCAATTACAACTCGGTGTCCAGCGAGGAGGGTGCGCGGGCCATCTTGATTCCTCGGCGGCGCGCGCGCATCACCGAGAAGTTGCTCGGGTCAATGGCGGAAAAACTGGGGCCGGTACTGGTTATCCCCGTCGTCGCCTACTTGGCGCATGAGTGTTGTGTATTCAGCGGCCAGACTTACAGTTGTGGCGGTGGGAGGGTGTGTCCGTGTGTTTGTCGGTGTGGTGCTTGCCTTTCACAAATCAGGGCTCACGGTAGAGGATGTAGGCGACAAGCTCGCAGGTATCAGTGACACATCGAATTTCTTAGTCCGAAGCAATGCGATGGAGGAGGTCAGTTTGTTGATGAAGGCTTCTGCAGGGAGAAATAGATCGTCCGGCTGCAGGCCTGAAGGTCTTAATCGTCCCTCAGGGATTGGGGGTCTGGGGACTGTCGGCGGGCGTGACCATGACGGCATCAGTCGCTCGATGGTGATCAACATGGGGCTGGCAAGCTGGATCGTCGCAATCGGTTCGATCAGGAACCGGGCCATTAGTAAGAGGGTGCTTGCGGTACCAAGCATGCCCTGCACAAGGTCGTATTT